>JAMONB010000276.1 GCA_027066745.1 Flavobacteriaceae bacterium | reverse complement strand
CAAATTTGTTACCCTAACACAAACCATTGTTTGAGTTTAATACAAAGAGGAAAACTTGTCAAACAAAACAATGTTAACTATACTATTTTACCATCAAAGACAAACAGTAGTTATTTAACTGGAATTTACAAAAGCCCTATAAAAATATCTACAGCTATTCCCTATAAAGAATTATGTGTAAACTTTAATCCTTTCGGTATGGAAGCAATTTTGAATACAAAACTTTGGCGTAATAGACAAAAAGTAGTTTAAATTTAGAATAAAAGAGCTAAATTTATACAATTAGTAATTATTCAAATACTTGAAATGAAAAAAATGACAATTCTAATTTATGGCTTACTATTTTTAACTTCTTGTTCAAAAAAATTAAAAAATTGTAATCTAATTGGAGAATGGAAATCTATTAAATTCACTTCTGACAAACCTGTAGATATGGATAATGATGGCGTCTTTAACATCAATTTACTAAAAGAAGATTCATGTACAGAAATAATTTATAATTTCAAAAATAATGGAAAAGTAGAAAATTTTCACAAAAACAAAAGAACCAATTGCCAATTTAAAAAATCTACACTTAACTATGTCATTGATGGAAAATATATCCTTTTTACCGTAAGTGGAATGAAACAAAAACATCCGTTTGACATCACTGATTGTAAACTACATATTTATGGAGTATATGGTGTTGGAAAAACTGCACAAGGCAAACAAAGAATTTCAATCAATTCAACATTTAAAAAAAAATAATTTTATTTTTATTACTTTTAAAGTACCTTACCTCATAACTATGAATAAAATTTACATCACAATTTTAGTAACTGTCTCTTTGATAAGTTGTACTACGCACACAAAAGAAAAACCAATTATTCATATAAATGAGTTGACTATAGCTCAAATTCATCAGGCATACCAACAAGGCAATTATACTGCTGTAGATTTGGTTAAAGCCTATTTGAAACAAATTGATAGTTTAGATTCTAAAACCAATGCAATTAGTTTTATTAACCCTAACGCATTAGCTGATGCTAAAAGGTTAGATGCTGAATTTAAAAAAACTGGTAAATTAAAACCTCTACATGGCATTCCATTATTAGTAAAAGATAATTACAATACAATTGGTATGCCCACCACTGCTGGTGCATTAGCTCTTCAAAATTTTGTGCCAGATAATAATGCCTTTGTAGTTCAACAATTGATAAATGCAGGAGCAATTATCATTGCCAAAACTAATATGGCAGAATGGGCATTTAGTGCAAAGCATACTGAAAGCTCTACCAAAGGCACTACACTTAATCCGTATCACTTAAGCTATGTTCCTGCGGGCTCAAGTGGAGGAACAGGAGCTGGAATCGCAGCAAATTTCGGTACCATTGGTTTAGGTACAGATACAGGAAATTCTATCCGTGGTCCATCTTCACATAATGCATTGGTTGGGTTTAGAACTACTTTAGGTTTAGTAAGTAGAAGTGGTATTATTCCTTTATACATGCGTAATGATGTTGCTGGTCCTATGTGCAGAACTGTTGAAGATGCCACCAAAGTTTTGGAAGTTATAGCTGGTTATGACACTCATGATACATTAACTACTTACGGAAAAAATAAAGTCGAAAATAATTACCAGTACTATTTAAAAAAAGAAGGCCTAAAAGGTGCTAGAATTGGAATTTTAAAACAATTAAGTGACAATAATCCTGATCCAGAAGTTAAAGCCCTTTTTCAAAAATCAATAATCGATTTAAAACAATTAGGTGCAACCGTAGTTGCTATTCAGGTCAAAGATTTTGATAGTCTTAAAACCAACCAATGGTGTGCAAATTTCAAGAATGATATTGAAGCATATTTAGCTGAATATGTAAAATTAGATACTGTAAAAACATTAGAAGATATTATTCGTATCGGAACAAAATCTGCCTATGCAAAAGGTGTGTTAGACTATTTTTCTAAAAATGAAGGTAGAGAAAAGCATAAAGAAATAGCTTGTGGAAATCCTTTTACAGATACACGTCGTATAGCTTTCAGAAATGCGATAGAACAACAAATGGACAGTTTACACTTAGATGCTATTATTTACCCAACATGGAACAATAAACCTGCTCATATAAGCAAATTTGAAGAAGAATATTTAGGTGATAACAATCAAGTGATTGCTCCACATACTGGTCAGCCAGCTTTTACTGTGCCTATGGGGTTTACTAGTGAGGGCTTACCCGTTGGCTTACAATTGGTATGATAAAGGGACATAGTTTACAAAGTTAAAGAGACATAGTTTACACTTTTTAGGTTGTAATTTGAGAAATAAAATCAAATTATTATGCCTTGGAAAGAAACAACAACTATGGAACAAAAAATCGAGTTTATTTGTGAATGGAGAACTGGAAAGTATACTATCACAGAATTATGTAAAAATTTTAAAATCTCAAGACCAACAGCCTATAAGATAATTAATAGGTTTGAAAAGCAAGGTTTTGAAGGTTTAAAAGAGCAATCAAGAACTCCAAAAAAGCATCCTAATGCAACAAATAAAAATATTGTTGATGGGATACTCAAATTAAAGAAAAAATACCCGCGTTGGGGAGCAAAAAAAATCAAAAAACTATTGTTTAACGATTTTACAGGAAAAGAAATTCCTTCTGTGGTTACGGTTCACAATATACTAAAAAGACACGGCTTAGTATGTCCTCAAAAAAGGTTAAGAAGAGTCAAGCCTGTATATCCTATTTTCGACCCAAAACAGTGTAATGAAGTATGGAGTGCAGACTATAAAGGAAAGTTTTTAATGGGCAATAAAATCTATTGTCATCCACTAACTATAGCAGACTCTAAAAGTAGATTTTTATTTACTGCAAAAGGTCATTATAAGGAAACATTAAAGTCTGCTAAAGCTGAGTTTACAAAGGTTTTTAGGAAATATGGGATTCCTCAGCAACTTCACACAGATAACGGAAGCCCCTTTGGATCTGTCCGTGCTATACAGAGATTTACTAGGCTCTCTTATTGGTTTATAGAACTAGGAATTACACCTGTTTTTTCTGACCCAGGACATCCAGAACAAAATGGTAGACATGAACGAATGCACCGTGATTTAAAAGCAGCTTGTGCTAAACCTTCTGCCTATGATTTAAAGGCACAACAAAGACGTTTAAATCACTTTGTAAAGGAATATAATAACATAAGACCACACGAAGCTTTAGCTATGGAAACTCCTGCTGCAATGCATAATTTCTCTACCAGACCTTTTCCTGAAAAAACTCTACATTTTGATTATAATACAAACCTAAAAGTTTTAAAAGTAACACAGAATGGAGCTATTAGATGGAAGTCTTATTATTGGGTCTATTTAACGGCTGCTCTGAAAGGAAAACATGTAGGTATTGAAAATTTAGGTAATGGAATTTGGAAAGTATTTTATAGAAACGTATTTTTAGGTTTCTTTAATGAAACACAATTAAGAAATAAAGAATCATCAACAAGGTTAGAAACTAATTTAGTGTAAAGTCTAATCTTTAACTTGTGTAAAGTATGTATCTTAACAAACATTTAAAAGATCGAAATTTTCAGTAGAACACAGGACTTTGTTAAAAGGACGGAACTTCCAATTTAGCATTTTATAGCCATTAATTATACAGATTGTAGTCTTTAGTTTTTTATTTTTGTGTGAAATATTTCAAAATATTCTTTAAACATATATTTTCTATTTCGCTTATAACCTGTTAATTCCGATAGTATTTCTAGGTCAATTAAATTTTTAATCAATCTGTTCGCAGTTGATGCAGAAATATGTAAAAGGTCAGCTACTTGTTTTGAATCTGTAATTGGAATTTGAAAAAGTTGTTTTATTAATAATTGTCCATTTTCAATCTTACTTCCTAATTTAGGTAATCTTTCAGTTTCAATATTGTTTTTTAGGGTTATTATATCTTTAAACACTTGTATTGATTCTTTTGACGTTTCTATAACGCCAACTAAGAAAAATTTCACCCATTGTATTAAATTACTTGTTAGACGTACAGTCATTAAATTATCATAATAATATCCTTTATTTTTTTCAAAAAAATCAGATAAATAAAGAGATGGTTTCTTTAGGACTTCATTACTTACTAAGTAAAGTGTAATTAAAAGTCTTCCAAGACGACCATTTCCATCTAGAAATGGATGAATTGTTTCAAATTGATAATGTGCAATTGCTATTTTTATTAAATGAGGAATATGATTATCTTCATTGTTAATGAATTTTTCTAAGTCACTCATTAATTCAAGGACTTCTGAATGATGTGGAGGAATGAAAATAGCATCTTTTAATGTAGCACCTATCCAGTTTTGGCTTGTTCTAAACTCACCTGGTATTTTATGTTTTCCACGCACACCAGAAAGTACTATTTTATGAGTGTTTTTGATAAGTCGATTTGAAATAGGTAGTTTCTCTAATTCTTCAATTGAAATGTTAATTGCTTTAATATAATTTTGAACTTCTGCCCAGTCATCTCTTTTTTCAGGATTAATATCCTCTTCTCTTACAAGGGCTTCTTCCATATTTGTTTTTGTCCCTTCAATTCTACTAGATGTTGTTGCTTCTTTTAGAATATGCATTGTAATAAAAAAGTCTACATCAGGAATAATTTGTGAAAAAGCATTCAGTTCTCCGATAAGTCTATTTGCTTCTGACAATAATTTATTCACCTCAGGGGTTGAGATAATCCACTCGTGATTAATCTTTTCAGGCGAAAATGATTTATATTCTATTTGTTTGATATATTTTCCTGAAATGAAATTTTTTAAATCCATAATCTTATTTTCTAAATAATATACAAATATATATTTTTATATTTTCAATTATATAAAATTATGAAAATAAGAATTTTTTAATTTGCAACAACTTTTGAAATTAAATTCGATAGTTTTTTAATTAAAGACAATCGTAGGAATACAAATACATTTTAATGAACGATGTTTAGTGATAAACGAAGCTAGCTTTTTTTTTTAAAGTTAAGAGATAAATCTGTTACTGCTAAATTTTAGTTCGAAAAGTATTTATATCTTTAGCCAATAATTCAAAATTAATGAACACCAATATTTATAAAGTTTCAAATACAATTAATTTAGCCGCTATTACGACTAAAGAGGTAATTAATGATGCCAAAGAGAAACTTAAAAAAACAAGAAAACAAATCAGTAAATTACAAGATGTCATGTATGCTCATGGTAAATATAGTATGCTAATCTGTATGCAAGGTATGGATACCTCAGGTAAGGATAGTTTGATTAGAGAGGTTTTTGCAACTGTAAATGCAAGAGGAGTGGTGGTGCATAGTTTTAAAGTGCCTTCAGAAAAAGAATTGAAGCATGATTTTTTATGGCGACATTATATTGCTTTGCCAGAAAGAGGTAAAATAGGTGTTTTTAATCGTACACATTATGAAAATGTGCTGGTAACACGCGTGCATCCTGAATATATTTTAGGAGAGAATATTCCTTCTGTTAAAAGTATTGACGATTTAGACGATGCCTTTTACCATAAAAGAATGGAACATATCAATAACTTTGAACAGCAAATTGCTGACAATGGTACAATTATCTTAAAGTTTTTTCTGCACCTCTCTAAAGAAGAACAGAAAAATAGATTGCTAAGAAGATTGAATTTAAAAGAGAAAAATTGGAAGTTTTCTACAGACGATTTAAAAGAACGAAAATTATGGAATCACTATCAAGCCTCTTATCAAGATGCGATAAATAGAACTTCTACTGAAAAAGCACCTTGGTATATTATCCCTGCTGATGATAAGGACACTGCACGATATATTGTAGCACAAACTATTTTAAATACTTTA
The DNA here is from genome assembly GCA_027066745.1 of Flavobacteriaceae bacterium. GTDB lineage: Bacteria > Bacteroidota > Bacteroidia > Flavobacteriales > Flavobacteriaceae > Aureibaculum. Next base: position 3,323 of record JAMONB010000276.1, on the reverse strand, counting down.
GCAACTTATAAAGATATAAAGTACCCTGAACTAGATAAAAAAACAATAGCACAATTGCAAGTGTTTAAAACAGAATTAGAAAACAATTAGATTCCTTTTAAACCTTCTTTTTAGGAGGTCAATAGATGAGTAAAATGAAGTTTAACTAAAAAACAAACCCTAAAACGTTCTCTCTTGATGCTTCAAGATAGAGAGATATGGGTATAGAATATGAAAACAATATTAAAAATTACAGTCTTTCTTTTTTGCAGTACACTTATCGCACAAAATACAACTAAAAAAGATTCTACTCAGCTTAGGTCAATTTATACTGAAGCCTTAACTAAAGGCAGAAGTTATACTTGGTTGAATTATTTATCAAAGAATATTGGTGCTCGTTTGTCGGGTTCTGAAGCTAATAAAAAAGCGGTAACATGGGCAAAAACGGAATTAGATAAACTAAATTTAACCAAAGTTTGGTTACAGCCCGTTACTGTACCTCATTGGGAAAGAGGCGAAAAAGAAGTTGCTCATATAGAAACCAAACATGGTGAATTTAAAGTTGATATTTGTGCTTTAGGAGGTTCAATTGCCACACCAAAAAATGGATTATTAGCTGAGGTAATTGAAGTGAAAAGTTTAAAAGAAGTTGAAGAGCTAGGTGCTAAAGTAAAAGGTAAAATTGTGTTTTTTAATAGAGCGATGCCTGCTGACAAGATTGAAACCATGAGGGCTTATGGAGCGTCTGTAGATCAACGCTATAGCGGAGCAAGAGTAGCGGGTAAATATGGTGCAGTAGGTGCTATTGTGCGTTCTATGAATCTTAAAATAGATAATTATCCACATACAGGTTCTATGAGCTATGGTAAGAATGCTGAAAATGAAAAAATACCAACGGCTGCTATCAGTACCAATGGAGCAGAATTATTGAGTACGCTATTAGAACAAAAGGATAAAATGGAATTGAAATTTTACTTTAAACAAAGCTGTGAAAATTTACCTGAGGTAGAATCGTTTAATGTCATAGGTGAAATAAAAGGGCTCAAATATCCTAATGAAATTATAGTGGTTGGTGGCCATTTAGATTCTTGGGATTTAGGTGAAGGTTCTCATGACGATGGGGCAGGAGTGGTACAGTCTATGGAAGTGTTACGTATTTTTAAAACATTGAAAATTAAACCTCAACGAACAATACGTGTCGTGTTATTTGCGAATGAAGAATTTGGCTTAAGTGGAGGTAAAGCTTATGCTGCTGAAGCTGAAAAAAAGAAGGAAAATCACATTGTAGCTTTAGAATCTGATTCGGGTGGCTTTACACCTCGTGGATTCGGAATTACAAGTAATGATCAGAATTATCAACAGGTACTACAATGGAAATCATTATTTGAACCTTATAATATTCATATTTTTGCTAAAGGTGGTGGAGGTGCAGATATTGGCCCTTTAAAAAAGGATAATAACGTGCTTTTGGGCTTACGTCCAGATTCACAACGTTATTTTGATTATCATCATACTGATGCCGATGTTTTTGAAGCTGTAAATAAACGAGAATTAGAATTAGGTGCGGCTACGATGGCTTCAATGCTATACCTGTTCGATACTTATGGTATTAAAGGCGAGAAATAAATAGTTGGTAATTGAAAATGATATATTCTAAAAAAGAACTTTCTCAATTGGTAGTGGCCTATTGCGTTGCTTATGATGTTGAACATGTAATTATTTCGCCTGGCTCACGAAACGCCCCTTTGACTATCGGTTTTACAAATCATCCAAAAATTAAAACGTATAGCATCGTTGATGAACGTTGTGCGGCATTTTTTGGTTTAGGGATAGCTCAACAACTTAGAAAACCTGTAGCTCTAGTTTGTACTTCTGGTTCAGCATTGTTAAATTATTATCCAGCTGTAGCTGAAGCTTTTTATAGCGACATTCCCCTGATTGTAATTTCTGCTGATCGACCTAAACATCTGATAGATATTGGTGATGGACAAACCATTAGACAAGAAAATGTCTTTAAAAATCATAGTTTGTATAATGCAAATTTGATAGAAGGAATTGAACAAGAAGCAAGAAATACAAAATTAATTTCTAAAGCATTAAAAACGGCAATTTTAAAGAGAGGGCCAGTACATATTAATGTTCCTTTTGACGAGCCTTTGTACGAAACTGTAAATCTTATTCCAGCAAGAGATATTGTTGCTAATACTCGTGATTACAGATATAAAATGCCACATAATTTTGAGTATTTTGGTGAAAAATGGAATGCTTGCTCTAAGAAAATAGTATTGGTTGGTGCTAATTACCCCAACCAAAAACTACAAGAACAATTGATTGAACTGGCTAAAGATAATTCTGTATTGATATTTACTGAAAGTACATCTAATCTATTTGCTGACAAGTTTATCAATAGTATTGACAAATTAATTGCTCCGTTAAATGAAGTTGAATTTTTAGACTTGAAACCCGAAATGCTACTTAGCCTTGGTGGAATGGTAATTTCAAAAAAAGTAAAGCAATTTTTTAGAAAGTATAAGCCAAAACATCATTTACATGTTGATGAAAAAAATGCACCTAATACTTTTCATTGTTTAAAATATCATTTTGATATAACTCCAACAGTTTTTTTTGATAATTTTTTAAAATATACCAAGCCTGTAATTAGTTCTTATCAAAAAAGATGGTTGTCAGTAAAAAAAGATAGAAATGCAACGCACACTCAGTTTTTAAAAAAAGTAGAATTTTCTGATTTGAAAGTTGTTGATACCTTGTTAAAAAACTTGCCAGATAACACTCAATTACAATTGGCAAACAGCTCAATAGTTAGATATACTCAATTATTTGATAATAATCCTACCTTAAAAATTTTCTGTAATAGAGGTACAAGTGGTATTGATGGAAGTACCTCTACAGCAATTGGTACTGCACATATAATAAAAGGTCAAACGGTTTTTATAACTGGAGATATTAGTTTTTTTTATGATAGTAATGCATTATGGAATAAGTATATAAAAAATGATTTTAGAATCATTCTTATTAATAATGGAGGAGGAGGTATTTTTAAAATTTTACCTGAACCTTCAAAAACAAATGTTTTAGATTATTTTGAAACACAACATCACTTAACAGCAAAACATTTATGTGTAATGTATCAATTTCAATATATAAGTGCAGCAAATGATGAAGAGCTGCAACAACAGCTGAAAACATTTTTTAATAAAGGAAAAAACCCTAAATTGTTAGAAATATTTACGCCAAATGAATTAAATGATAAGGTGTTAAAAAGCTATTTTAAAAATTTATAAACAGATATGCTTCTTTTTTTCTATATTTAGGAGTTGAAAAAC
>JAMONB010000275.1 GCA_027066745.1 Flavobacteriaceae bacterium | reverse complement strand
CAGACATTGCAGATTTATCTCCGTTTTTTTCGTTTTTAATTTTTATGGTACTCTGTGCTTCGTAATTATAACGTTGAAAATTTAAGTTGAAAGAAGTGTAAAGAAAAGTAAGAAATATAGCTAATAGAAACCATTTCCAATACCTAGAATATTTTTCAATTTGCTCTCTTAAATGCAAGCCAGTAATAGAACTATTATCATCTAGATTGTTATCAGTATTTTCGAATTCCATTAAAAAAAATTAACTTATTTAGTATTTAATGCAACCAAACTAACTACAATTGCAGCAGTTGTTAAAAGAGCAGAAACTACGCCCAATACTAGATTTGTGCTTGGCCCTACAGTTGATCCTTTTACTCTTGAGTTATTTGGTTGAACATATATAACGTCATTTTGAGTAAGGTAGTACATCGGTGAATTAAAAATTTCTTCTGAAGTTAAATTAACTCTATTATAGGTCTTTTTACCATTTTCTTCTCTTACAACCATTATGTTATTTCTTTCAGCTTGTATAGTTAAATCTCCTGCTAGACCTAAAGCTTCTAAAATAGTAATTCTATCATTTTGTACTGTAAAAGTACCAGGGTTATTTACTTCACCTAAAACGGTTACTTTAAAGTTTATATTTCTTAAATTGACAATAGGATCATTAATATACTCTTTTAACATATCTTTTATTAAATTAGTTGCTTGAACCCTATTTAAACCAGCTAATTTTAATGTGCCTAATACAGGAAAGTCAATATTACCATTGGCATCTACTAAATAGCTTTGCATAGCAGTTCTTCCAATCTCACCATCATTTTCTGCATATGCAACTGCAATTAAATTAAAAGGTCTAACTGAAACTACATCTAGAGCAGATACAGTAATTGTTAATGCATCATCTGGCTTGATAACAGGACTGTAAGTTTTAATAGGTCTACTCATTGAAGCAAAATCAGCATCTTGAAAATAAATAATATCTTGTCGACTACCACAAGATAATAAAAATAATGCTGTACTAATAATTAACAAATACTTTTTAAGGTGAGATAGTTTTGTTTTCATTTTTATTTTTTTTGCGAAAATAAGGGTTATTTGTGTTTAAAAAAATTATTTTATTGAATTAATGGTCCTTTTTATTTAAAATTCACCTACTTAGAGTTGTTTCAATCTTCATAATGTTTGTTTATTGATATTGTAATTCTTTTTAAATTATTCTTAGTTAAGTTTGAGCCACTAGGCAAACATAGTCCCGTGTTAAATAAATTTTCTGAAATTCCATTAACATATGATGGATACTCTAAAAAAACAGGTTGTAAATGTAATGGCTTCCATAATGGTTTTGACTCAATATTATTTTTTTCTAAAGTCAATCTTAATTGTTCTCTATCTTTATAGGACTTAGTTAAAATGGTAGTCATCCATCTGTTGGAGAAAAAGTCTTTAGGTTCTTTTAGAAAAGAAATTGTTAAATTGGCTTTTAAATTTTTAGTGTAAAAATTATAATTATTACGTCTTGAAGCTACTCTGTTATGAATCACTTTCATTTGAGCAAGTCCAATACTTGATAAAATATTTGAAATTCTATAATTATAGCCAATTTTGGTATGTTGATAATGAGGAGCATCCTCTTTGGCCTGTGTTGCCAAATGAATGGTGTTATTTTTTATATCTTTTGATTTACAAATTAATGCACCACCTGCCGAAGTTGTAATTATTTTATTTCCGTTAAAGGATAATATGCCAAAATCACCAAAAGTTCCACATTTTTTATTTTTATATTCGCTTCCTAAAGCTTCTGCAGCATCTTCAATAATAGGGATTTTATACTTTTTAGCGATATGATGTATTTCTGTTATTTTATAAGGCATTCCGTACAAATGGACAGCAATAATTGCTTTAGGTTTTTTTCCTTTTGAAATTCTATCTTTAATTGCTTCTTCTAATAATATTGGGCAGAGATTCCAGGTATCACTTTCACTATCAATAAAAATAGGTTTGGCACCTAAGTATAGTATCGGGTTTGCTGATGCAGAAAAAGTGAAACTTTGGCAAATGACTTCATCTCCTTGGGTTACACCTATTTGAATTAAAGCTAGGTGTATAGCAGAAGTACCAGAATTTAAAGCAATAACTTCATCGGTACTGTTCAAATAATCTTGAATTGCATCTTCAAATTTATTGATATCTGGCCCTACAGAAGAAACCCAATTTTCAGATAAAGAATTTTGGACGTATTCTAATTCTTCACCTGTCATATGAGGAGGAGAAACCCATATTTTAGAGTTCATAGCATATTGAATTCAAATGAAAGACAAATATATAAAAAATAATATTTGGTATTATTCAAATCACTTTGATTATTTTTACCAATAATTTTTTAATTAAATGCGTATTGACACATATCTTTATGAATAAAAAGAAATCTATAATTATATTATTATTGTTTTTCCCACTTTTATTGATAGCACAAGAGCAAATGGAGAGCTATAAAGCTTTTGGTGTTATACCTCAACATATACCAGATTCATTATATCAACAACTTGAAGCTTCTGAAAATTTTGATGAAAGAATTCAATTGATAGAAGCAATTGCCAATATTCATATTCAATTAGGTAATACTGATTCAATTATATATTATGGAAATTATTTAAAAAATGAATCTGAATACCATACACCCGATAAATTAACAAATTCATTATGGTTATCAAAGTCGTATCAAATCTTAGGTAAAGGAAGTTTTCAAAAGGGGTTGTATGACGACGCTATGAAGTATTATTTGCAAGGTATTGAAATTACACCAGTTTCTATAAAACCAAATCTACATTATAAGCATAAACTAGGGTTAGCTTTGATTTATATTGAAAAAGGCGAATATAAAAAAGCAATTTCTTTGTTAGAAGAATGTGTAAATCAGAGTGACAATCAAGAAATAAATGCATTTGCCAATAAGTATTATGGTGATATTTTTTTGTATAAAGAAGATTTTTTGCAGTCAGAAGAGTATTATAAAAAAGCACTATCTGATTTTAATAAGTTAAAACTAGAAAAAGCCCAATTAAAGGTTAAAGTTAACTTAGGGACTATAGCCATGTTAGCCAAAGATTTTGATACTGCTTTTGACTACCTGAAAGAAGTAAAGGATATGGCTTTAGAAAAAGAGTACTATGACCTTCATATTGAAGCTGTATTGAGGATTGGGTATATTTATAAGAGGAATAAGCAGTTTGAAGAAGCTCAAATAGTTCTATCTACGGCTTATGTTAATGCAATGCAATGGAATCAATTAGAATCACAAAAGGTAATTTCGAAAAGTATGATTGACCTTTATGTTGATTTAGATGATTATAAAAATGCATATAACTTAATGACCCAGCATCAGGCAGTATCTAATCAGATTATTAACAATCAGAAAAGAAAGGAAGTAAAAGAACTTGAAATTAAATATCAAACTGCTCAAAAAGAGAATGAAATTTTAACACTTCAAGAAGAACAATTATTAAAAGAAAGTGAAATTAAAAGACAAAAAACGATTAAGAATGCATTTTTAATTGGTTTTCTAGTTGTTTTAATCCCCATTATTGCTTTGTTGTATATGTATTATCAAAAATTACAAGCTCAGAGTCAATTGAATGTTAAGCAAGAAGAAATTAATAGACAAAAAGTAGCATCATTAATTAAAGCCCAAGAGTTAAAATTAGTAAAAGCTTCGATAGAAGCTCAAGATGAAGAAAGAGGGCGTATAGCAAGAGAGTTACATGATAGTATTGGAGGAAACTTGGCTGCAATTAAATTACAGATGAATAATTTAAATGATAAAGCTGATGTAAAAATGGCTATTGTAAACCAATTAGATGAAACCTATCAGCAAGTAAGAGAAATTTCTCATAATCTAATCCCAAGTAAATTCAGTCAAAATGCTTTTACAACTCTAATTAGTGAATATATTGATAAATTAGATAAAGCGTCAGATCAAAATATTACTTTTATACCACATCCAAAAGATAAAATAAATGCTTTAGATGAAAATTTACAAGTTGAAGTTTTTAATATTTTACAAGAACTAATTACTAATACGTTAAAACATGCTAAAGCAAAAAATGTAGAAATTCACGTAAATATTCATAATAATATCTTACAATTGTTGTTTGAAGATAATGGTATCGGTTTTGATAGAGAAAAAACACCTACAGGTATCGGTTTACAAAATATAAAAAGTAGGTTAGAAGCATTACATGCAAATATTAATATCGATTCAACAATTAATAGAGGTACAGCAGTTACCATTGAAATACCAATAAATCATGACACTTAAAAGAAGATTAATAGTAGTAGATGACCATAAAATGTTTTTAGATGGTTTGTTAAGTATTATAGCGAATGAATCTGATGTTGAAATCGTTATGACAGCTAATAGTGGTGAAAATGTAATTAAATATCTTGATAATATTAAAGGAGAAAATATTGATTTAGTTGTAACGGATGTAAATATGCCAGATGTTAGTGGTATTGAATTGAATAAACATATCAAAACAAAGTACCCTAAAATTAAGACATTAGTAGTGAGTATGCTTCATGATTCAAAAACCATACATACCTTGACTGAAGATAATGTTGATGGCTATGTACCCAAAAATGCTGAAAAAACGGAGTTGTTATTGGCTATAGAGACTATTTTAAAAGGTGAAAAGTATTTTTCTGACAGTATAAAACAAGCTTATATGCAAAGTATGTTTATGAAAGAGAAAGAAGTAATTACTTCTTTAACTAATAGAGAAAAAGAAGTGTTAAAGCTAATTGCTGAAGAAAATACAACTCAAGAAATAGCAGATCAACTCTTTTTAAGTAAACATACAATAGAAGGGTATAGAAAAAATCTAATTTCTAAACTTGAAGTTCGTAATTTAGCTGGATTAACAAAATATGCCATTAAGCTAGGTTTGTTAGATTAAAATTATTACTACAATATCCTTAGTTATATTCTTTTTGTTTAAAAATCCATCCATTTTGGCAGTGTTTATAATGATTTTTAGATAACTAAAATCAGATTTCAAACTCCTTCCCCCATTTTTCAGGGGTATTAATTTACCCGAAATCGGTGTTTCATACACCTGTCTTTTGCTGCAATTTTGTAATCAAATTATTAACCATTAAAAAATTAAAATTATGATTTACGGAATTTCATTAGTATTGTTAAGTATCATAGCAGTACCATCATTAATCTTATCAAAAAAACCTAACGCTAAAGAATTGTTAGATAAAGTAGCACCTTACCAAGGTTGGATAGGTGTTGTATTTTGCTTCTGGGGTATTTGGGGTATTATTTCTGCCTTTTTAAATATGGGTTGGTTATCTGTAGCACCTGTATGGTGGATTACCTTATTGGCAGGGAGTATTGTAGAAGCGGGTTTAGGTTTTATGTTAGGCTATGGATTAATTAGTGAATATTTAGCAAAAAATGACGAAGCAAAACAAAAAGCTGAATTGATTAGAGCCAAAATTGCACCTAAACAAGGGCAGTTGGGGTTATTAGGTTTAGTTGTTGGAGCTTGGATGATTGTGGCCTCTTTTATGTGGTCTGTATAATAAGCAAAAAACATAAAAATTTTAGAGATGAAAAAATTAATATATATTATAGTAATGTCTGTATTTATTATAGCTTTAAATGCATGTAAGACAGATAAAGGAACTGGAGATCCAGCAAAAAAACCTAAAGATAATAGTATCGCACAGGAAGATTGGAAAACATTTGATAAAGAAGAATACTCAATTCAATATCCTAAAAATTGGATTTTAGAGAGTTCAGGAACTGATGGAACAATGTTTACCATAGCTTCTTCTTTAACATCTAAAAATGATTCTATTACAGAAAATGTGAATATGCAGATAGAAAATTTATCAGAAAAAGTAGAATTAGAAGAGTTTGCCAAAAATGCAATAACCAAAATAGAATCATTCTTTACTATTTTGACAAAAGAAAGGGTTAAATCTGATAAGGATGATTACTATAAGTTAATTTTTTCAGGTGATAAAGATGGGGTTGGAGTGAAAATTGAACAACATTATAGAGTTAAAAACAATAAAGCATACGTTATAGGTTTTATGAGTAGTAAGGTGGATTTTGATAAGGATAACGTTATTGCTCAAAAAATATTAAGCTCATTTGAACTGAAATAGAACACGTGAATAATTAAACTATTGTTAATAACCACCAATTGAGTTTCATTCATGACCAAAATATCAGCTCAGTCTAGACAATTATTTTTAGTTAAGGCTATAAATAACACAAATAGAATGACTGTAAAACTAACTGAAAAATAGAGGAAATTGCTAGAGTAAGTGAATATCATTTTAGAAACTATTGTTGTGTGTTTTTATATATTAAGAAATGAGTTTCTGTAATATGATATAATTATAGTAGGTTAGTTGATTTGCCCAATTCATTAGTAAAATAATGAGTTGGGCTTTTTTATCAAACTATAAAAAAAGAGGGTATAAAAAAAGACTACTTTTAAAGTAGCCTTTTTTAGTATTTGAATTAGTAATTTTTTTAGATATCATCAAAACTTACATCAGTAAAGCTATCAGTTGATTTACTTTCAGTGTCGTCAACAGTTGTAGCTACTTCACTTGGTTTTTGATAATCTTTTTGGTGACGTTCAGAAATAACTTCTTCACCTTTTTCATTAATAATGTAGTCTGTTGCTTTAGCTAACATTTCATTAAATTCATTAAAATCTTCTTTATATAAATAAATTTTATGCTTTTTATAATGAAAAGAACCATCGTCATGAGTGAACTTTTTACTTTCTGTAACGGTTAAATAATAATCTCCTGCTTTTGTAGACCTTACATCAAAAAAGTAAGTTCGTCTTCCTGCCCTTAATACCTGTGAAAATATTTCTTCTTGTTCTGAATATTCGTAATCGCTCATAATAATTTCAACTTTTTTATTAATTTAAATGAATCAATATGACACAAATCTAAAAAAATAAATGATTTGAACAACACTTTATTTCTTTTCTTTTCTTTTGAATCTTAATTATTCAACTATTTTCTCTATAAGTTGCTGGTTATAAATATTTTGGTAAAACCCAGTTTGACTAAATAATTGATCATGTGTACCTTGTTGAATGATTTTACCTTGATCAAGAACAATAATTAAATCAGCATTTTTTGCAGAAGAAACACGGTGTGTTATTATAATAGTAGTCTTATTTTTACTTATTGTATTTAAATTATTAAGAATTATTTCTTCTGTTTCTGTATCAACTGCAGATAAACAATCATCAAAAATTAATATTTTAGGTTCTTTAATAATAGCTCTGGCAATAGAAATTCTCTGTTTTTGTCCGCCAGACAGAGTAACTCCTCTTTCACCTACAAATGTGTCATAAGCTTTAGAGAAATCTGTAATATTACTATGTATATGTGCATTTTTAGCAGCTGATGTAATAATTTCTTTAACGGCATCTTTATTACCAAATTTAATATTGTTTTCAATGGTGTCAGAAAATAAAAAGGCTTCTTGTGGTACAAAACCGATACTATTTCTCAAGCTTTCTAAGTTGATTTTTTTAATAGGATTATTATCAATTAAAATTTCACCTTGTTTTACGTCATAAAGTCTTGCAATAAGATCGGCTATGGTTGATTTACCCGATCCTGTTTTGCCTAAAATAGCTAAGGTTTTATTTTTTTCTAAAACAAAAGAAACATTCTTTAAAGCAGTAGTATTAGTGTCGTCATAGGTGAAGGAAACATTTTTAAATTCTATTTTCCCTTCAATTTTTGAAGTTTTAGTTACATAATTCTGTATTTCGGGTTGAATTTCTAAAAAGGCATTAATTCTTTTTTGTGAAGCCTCAGCTTGCTGTACTATTGAGGTTACCCAACCGACAACAGCAACAGGCCAAGTTAGCATATTTACATAAATAATAAATTCTGCAATGACACCAAAACTTATCAAACCATTAATGTATCTCATTCCACCAATATAGATAACTAGAATGTTGCTGATACCTATTAATAGTATCATTAACGGAAAAAACAAAGCTTGTAATTTATACAGAGCAATATTTTTTTCTTTACTTTCATTAGCGATAGTAGTAAAATCTTTAAAAGTTTGTTTTTCTATTCCATAGGCTTTAATGACATTCATACCAGAGAAATACTCTTGTGTAATCGATGTTAGTTTTGATAAATATTCGAGTACAATTCTGCTACGCTTATTGATTTCTCTACTTAAAAAATAGATTGAAATAGATAATATAGGTAAGGGTAATAATGTATATAAAGTAAGTGTTAAATCAATTTTAATCATATATGAAATTACAATTACAAATAAGGTAATCATATTGATTGAATACATAATTGCTGGCCCAACATACATTCTTACCTTGCCCACATCTTCACTTATTCGATTCATTAAATCTCCAGTTCTATTTTTTTTATAAAAATTTAATGATAATTTTTGATAGTGTTCAAAAATTTCATTTTTAAGATCAAACTCTATAAAGCGTGACATATTAATAATTGCCTGCCTCATGATAAATGTAAAAACACCAGAAAGTAATACTGCACCAAGAATTAATAATATATTTTGAAGTAATTCATCTTTTACCAGCTGTAAATCGGTAATTTCATTTTGGGTATATTGTTCAACAATATTTAATGATTTCCCAATAAGTCTTGGCGTAACTAATGATAATATTCTAGCAATTACTGTACAAATAATTCCGATAATTAACCGGTATTTGTATTTGCGAAAAAACTTATTTATATAACGTAAAGCTTTCAATAGTTTTTAATGGTTTTACTTGGCTTAGAATCAGGATTATTTGTATAAAAATAAAATTTATCGATAAGACAGTTTATATTTTGACACAAAGTTCTAATCCTTTACCTTTGCCTCGATTTTTTAAACAACGAAGATACAAATTTTAAGTTCTTTCGCTTATTCGTAACAGATTTTTAATTATGCTAAATAGAAGACATATTAGAATTAAAGTAATGCAATCTATTTATGCAATGCTACAATCAAGTAATGATAATATAGTAAAAGAAGAAAAATTCTTAAATTATAGTATTTTAAGAATATATGATTTATATGTCTTAATGATAAGTTTACTATTAGAAGTTAAAAATTTGGCAGAAGTGCATCAAGAAATTTCTAAGAAAAAACATTTAGCTACGAAAGCAGATAAGAATCCGAACAGAAAATTTATAGACCACCCTTTTTTAGTAAAGCTAAAGAA
>JAMONB010000274.1 GCA_027066745.1 Flavobacteriaceae bacterium | reverse complement strand
GACCTTTTGCCCTATGGGCGGAGATCGTGTTGAAGTGCAGGGAAAAAATTTACATGTATATGGCTACCTCAAAAACTTTCTCTTTCCACGGGAATTTTTAGACAAAAAAATCGGTATTTTAAGCGGCGGCGAGAAAAACCGTGTTGCGCTGGCACTGCTCTTTACCAAAAAAGTGGACTGCCTTATTTTAGATGAACCGACCAACGATTTAGACATTCCGACCATTAACATTTTAGAAGAGCAGTTGCAGCATTTTTCGGGTGCGGTCATCATTGTCAGTCACGACCGCTACTTTGTAGACAAGATTGCCAAAAAACTCTTTATATTTCAAGGAAACGGCATAGTCGAAGAGTCGTTTCAGCAGTACAGCCAGTACCTTGAAATTGAAAAAGAGCTCCGCGATGTTGCCACTATTGAACAGAGTAGTAAAACCGTGACCACCACGAAAACTCCCAACCGTACCGACAAACCCAAAGCGTTAAAGCTCACCTTCAACGAGAAAAAGATGCTTGCAATACTGCCTGAAGAGATAGAGCAACTCGAAACACAGATGCAACAGCTCAATAACTGTCTGGCAGACCCCTCATGCTACGAAGAGAAAGGTATTACCACCCTTGCAGCAGAGCTAAGTGACCTCGAAGCCCTCTACGAGAAGAAGGTTGAAGCCCTTCTCGATATTGAAGAGAAACTTGAATTTATTGAAAAACAATCTAGCGAGTCTGTAGTCTAACAACGCTGCTGATTGACATAGCAGTGCTGATGATATAGATCAATACCTCCTTCAACTATTTAAGCAATATAATACATTTTTAATGGATGTTTAGATGTAAGTTTAATATTGCTATGGATAGTTGTTTTAGATACAATATTCATTGAATAAATAGTTAGGTATAAAAGTCAAGGATGTTAATGAATCAAGAAAATGTTAGACCAGAAAAAATTACTAAGCCGATTCAATTACTTGGAGCATGGTTAGTTGGATTACTTTCAATTAGCAGTAGCTTTTTGGTTGCCGCAACAAAAATGCCATCAAATTCATGGGAATCAAGTATTCTTGTAATTGCAGCAATACTAAATGTTCCAATTTTTTTAGGAGCTGTTTTTTTATTACAAACTAAATTCAGACCTGAACTACAAGAAGATTCATATTATTCTACATACTTAAGCCAAAAGACAAATAAACCAATAATAATAAATAAGCGAGAAACTAACTTTTATGAATTAGAAAAAAAGCTTGAACATATAGAGTTGAAATTAGAAAAATCAATCACACCAAGAACTGATGATTTTAAGATGAAAGAAAACTTCTTTATTGGTATAAATGAGAACCTAGATAATTATGAAAAAATTAAAGAAAAACTCATTTCTGAAGGTATTTTAAGAATCAGTAAATTTGGATCATATGCTGGCAAACCTGAGAAAAATGTAGTAGCAATTTCAGGATATTTGTCAAAAGAGGAAACTAATGAAGCTATACAATTAGCAAAAGAATTGGGTTTTAAACATTATTCCTTTTTTGATAATAAAGAGGAAGAAACACGAGAAGATATTTTAGTAGGAGCATATGGTAGTGCAGAGTTTGACATACTTTAATTTACTACCTAACAACTACAATACAATCAGGGGTCAAAATCAAAATCAATCAGGGGTCAAATCAGGGGTCAGGCGTTGAATATCTACTTTTTATCTGCTATCAATTCAATAAAAAAACATCTAAAGATAGCACATGACACGAAGAGCTCACTTAGATACTACCGATTTAACACCATCAAAACAATCACTCCCAATCTGAAAAAAACAAAGTAGTCAAAAAAGTTATGTTTCGTAATGTTACAGATACGTTATGGTTGCATATTACAAAACCATCTATTAAGGACACCCCTACATGAAGCTACTTCATACACTTCT
>JAMONB010000273.1 GCA_027066745.1 Flavobacteriaceae bacterium | reverse complement strand
CAGCGAATACTTGCTAAAGGAATATTCGCGATTATTGGAGTCAAAAAAGGAGACTATAGAGATTGGGAAAATATTAAAAAATGGAGCAAAAAAATAAAAATATAGAACAATTCCACCCCTAACAAAACTGCTCTAGCAACTCTTTTTTTACTTCGTGTATACCATAACAGTGCACTCAACTGTTACTCCAAACAAAGAACCTTTAACATATTGTCTAATATTTATGTGAAATGATGTATGTCTTTTGAAACTCTTTCAAATTCATTAATTCGTGTATTTCTTGTTTTTTATCTTCTATAAAAACAGCTCATCAACTCAATAAAAAATCACTAATCATTATGGTTAGTTATGTGATTAAAAGGAAGATTTGATAGTAATAAAAAAGGCAATAGTAAATGTACTATCGCCTTTTTTATTGAAATTTCAACAACTATTTCTTACTCTATAATCATTTTTTTGTAAACATTTTCTTTATTATTTTTTATATTAATCATATAAATCCCATGACTAAAGTTATGACTTATCTTTAATTTGTTATCCGTAGTTTCTGTCTTATAAACCAACCTACCATAAACATCTGAAATAGTAATTTGTGTTTTTTCTAAATTATTATTACTAAACTCAATGGTAAAAGAATCATTTGCTGGATTAGGATAAACTGTAAACAAATTAGTGGCATCTTCACTCTTTTTCAGAACAACTTTACTTGATGAAGAACTCCCTAAATCTTCAATATATATATTATCAAAATAGATTGTTTTATTGATTCTATAAGTATCTAGTGTAGCGAAAAAACTTAACTCACCATTTCCTGTAACATCTGCAATAACAGTTACATCAAAGTCTTGCCATGAAGTTGTGAGAGTAGGGTAAATATCAGTCGTAAAATACGTAACTCTAACCCCACCATAATTCACATCACTTAATTTAGCACTAAACTTTATATTATATTGATTTCCTGATATTATTGGAAATTTAATAGTGGCAGACAAATATGGTAAGCTACTAGCTGAAACTGCACGTAAATAGTATAAATTAGGTGACTGTGGGTAACTATTTTTAGTATCTAAAGAAATTTCTGGAGGAAAAAACCATCCATTTCCTTTAGTTTCTGACTCTAAACTAGGTACACTTGCTGCATCATTCTCTATATACAAATTCAATGAATTTGTAACAACTTCATAAACATTACTAACTTCACTTACATTCCCACTAGCATCCTTCGCATAAACCGTAAAATGATATGTTGAACCTGCAGTTAAACCTGTTATATCAAAAGTTGTAGCTCCCTCAGTTGAACCAATGCTTATATTCTCTTGAAAAACTTCATAATTCACTACCCCAACATTATCTGTTGGTGTTGTCCATGTTAATGTCAATAATGTCTCTTCAATAGTACTAGAAGCTAAATCTGTAATTGCTGTTGGTGGATCTGTGTCTGTGGAGCTTGACACTTGTTCAATAATAATATCATCAAATTCTATATAATCTCCAGCAGTAGCAGAACTATTTAAAGGAAGTAAGAAGCTTAAGTTAATACTCTCATCAGTCGTAGCCACATATATATAATCATATTGTTGCCACGATGTTGTTAATGCTGGTGTTGTAGTTATTACATCGTAACCCACTCGTACATTTTGTTGATTTAAGGTGTTTACTCTAGCTTTAAATCTTATACGATAACTTTCTCCTGAAATAACATTAAATGGATATTCTCTTCCATAAGTTCCATCTGTTTTAGTTGCTATTACTTTCAAATAAGGTGTGTCGTCTGTTTCTTTAGACAAAATATAACCCCAAGCAGTAGTAGGACTCCAACCAGAAGCAATAACATCTGTTTCATTTGTACCACTTACTGCATCATCCCATGTATAAAGGTTATTGACAGTAGTATTAGAAAGTGTCGTTACACTTAAT
>JAMONB010000272.1 GCA_027066745.1 Flavobacteriaceae bacterium | reverse complement strand
TGATTTTAGTTTTCTATATAATCTTCAATAGGATTGCAAGAACATACTAAATGTCTGTCTCCATAAGCATCATCAACTCTACGTACAGGTGCCCAAAATTTATTTTCAGAAATATAGGGTAAAGGAAATGCTGCTTTTTGTCTAGAATAAGAATATTCCCAATGGTCGGTAGTAATCATAGCTTGTGTATGCGGAGCGTTTTTTAACACAGAATCATCACCTGCAACATATTCTTCAATTTCTGCTTTAATTTGAATCAATGCATCGCAAAACTTATCTAATTCTTGTTTACTTTCACTTTCTGTAGGTTCAATCATTAAAGTGCCTGCAACGGGGAATGATACTGTTGGTGCGTGAAATCCATAATCCATTAATCGTTTGGCAATGTCTGTTACTTCAATACCTTTGGCTTTAAATTCTCTAAAATCTACAATCATTTCATGAGCAGCAAAACCTTTTTCTCCAGTGTATAAAATACTATAGTGTTTTTCTAATCTGGCTTTGATATAATTGGCATTTAAAATGGCATAAATGGTCGATTTTTTCAATCCTTCTTCTCCAAGCATTTTAATATAACTGTAAGAAATTAAGTCTACCAATGCAGAACCGTAAGGAGCTGCTGATATGGCAGATATCGCTGTTTCACCTCCTGTTTTGATGATAGGATTTGTTGGTAAAAATAGAGCTAAATGTTTCGCAACACAAATAGGACCAACACCTGGACCACCACCACCATGAGGAATGGCAAATGTTTTATGTAAGTTTAAGTGACAAACGTCTGCACCTATAGTTGCCGGATTTGTCAAGCCTACTTGTGCATTCATATTGGCTCCGTCCATGTATACTTGTCCACCATTGGTATGGATAATCTCTGTGATTTCCATAATAGCAGATTCAAATACGCCATGTGTAGATGGATAAGTAACCATTAAAGCAGCTAAATTGTCTTTGTGCAATTCTGCTTTTTCTTTGAGGTCTGTTACATCAATATTACCATCTTCGGTAGTTTTGGTAACCACTACTTTCATACCAGCCATGACAGCTGAAGCAGGGTTAGTTCCATGTGCCGAAGCAGGAATCAAACAAATATTTCTGTGCGATTCATTATTTGATTTATGGAAGGCTCTAATGGTCATTAAACCAGCATATTCACCTTGAGCACCTGAATTTGGCTGTAGTGAGGTAGCAGAGAATCCTGTAATAATAGTTAAATCATCTTCCAACCCTTGTAACATCTCTTGATAGCCTAGGGCTTGTTCTTTAGGAACAAAAGGGTGAATGCTATTCCAACTGCTAGAGCTTAATGCTAACATTTCAGAGGCAGCATTTAATTTCATGGTGCATGAGCCTAAAGAAATCATAGAATCTGTTAAAGAAATGTCTTTACGTTCTAATTTTTTTATGTACCGCATCATCTCAGTTTCAGAATGGTATTTTTTAAAGACCTCGTGGGTGAGGAAATCAGAAGAGCGAACCAATCCTTTTGGAATACTGGTGCACAATGAACAATTGTTTATAGTAATAACATCTTTGTTCTCAGCTTCTGCAAGAGTATTTAAAATGATATTTAAATCGCTGTATGTAGTTGTTTCATTAATAGATATCCCGATGGTCGTTGCATCAATAGTCAAGAAATTAATTTCATTTCTTTCTGCTATGAATTTAAGTTTTGATGCACTGGTAACTTTAACTTGTAAGGTGTCAAAATAAGTGGAGTTTAATTGTTTCAAGCCTAATTTTTCAATAGCTTCATTTAAAGTATTGGCTAGTGAATGAATTCTTTTTGCTGTGTATTTTAGTCCGTCAGCACCATGATATACACCATACATACCTGCCATAACTGCTAATAAAACTTGAGCAGTACAGATATTTGAAGTTGCTTTTTCGCGTTTGATATGTTGCTCTCGAGTTTGTAATGCCATTCGTAAAGCTCTATTGCCATTTGCATCTAGAGTTATACCTATAATTCTTCCTGGGATTAAACGTTTATAAGCTTCCTTTGTAGCAAAATACCCTGCATGTGGACCACCATAACCTAACGGAATTCCAAAACGTTGTGATGTTCCAATAGTAACATCAGCCCCCATTTCTCCAGGTGATTTTAATACTGCCAAACTCAATAAATCTGCAGCAACAACAACTTTAGTATTGTTTTGATGAGCTGTATTTATAAAATCTGTATAATCAAAAATTTGGCCATGTTTTGTTGGGTATTGAACAATTGCTCCAAAAGTTTTAGATGACAATTCAACTGTTTCATGATTGTCAAAAATGAGTTCAATCCCTAAGGGTTCTGCACGTGTTTCTAAAATAGAAATGGTTTGTGGTAGTACTTCTGTTGAAACAAAAAAATGATTTGCATCGGCTTTTTTTTGATCTCTAGAACGGGCATTGTATAGTAATGTCATAGCCTCGGCAGCGGCTGTACCTTCATCTAATAATGATGAGTTTGCCATTTCCATACCTGTTAAATCAATAATCATGGTTTGGTAATTCAATAAAGCTTCTAGTCTGCCTTGAGAAATTTCTGCTTGGTAAGGCGTATAAGAAGTATACCAACTTGGGTTTTCAAAAATATTACGTTGTATTACCGCGGGTACTATTGTTGCATGATATCCTAAACCAATATAAGTGTTGTAGGTTTTATTTTTTGTAGCCAAATTTTGAATATGAGCACTAAACTCATACTCACTCATAGGTTGTGGTAGATTCAAATCGTTTTTTAAACGGATATGTGATGGTATAGTATTTTCTATCAGTTGATCAAGGTCTTTTACACCTATAGTTTTAAGCATTTCTTGAGCCTCGATTTGTGTTGGTCCTAAATGTCTTTCTACAAAAGAATCTGTTTTCATTCTAATAATATTTAACGTTATATTACAGTTCAAATGTACTTAAATAAAGTATATTTTTAAACTAAAAGAGCTTAATTTATCAACTCGTTTTTGATTTTCTTACTTTTGCAGAATGAGCTTTGTCAAACGTATTTTTAATTTCTATATCTTTAGCAATATTCATGTTGCTTTGGCAACATTTAGTTTGGTTAAAATTACCTTATTGACTTATGAAATTAAGGATAATTTAGTGCCATTTTTTGTTTTCTTTTCTACACTTGCATCCTATAATTTTATACGATTATATAAACTTGATATAATTCAAGATTGGTTTTTTCAGTTTGTTAAAGCTAATAAGAAAAGTATTTTGGGGTTGACTTTGTTTAGTGTTTTATTTGTTGTTTATCTAGGGTTTTTATTACATTTACGAGCCTTAGCTGCTTTGATTCCTTTTGGTGTTTTTACATTATTTTATGCTATTCCTTTTTCTATAAAAAAAGAAAGCTCCACTACGTTTAGAAGTCTTGCCTTTTTAAAATTATTTTTAATTGCTATTTCTTGGGCAGGAGTTACAGTGCTAATTCCATTACTCCATTATAATATTGCTATTCAGCAGTATGAAATACTTGTTTTTATTCAACGTTTTTTATTTGTTTTAGTGATTACATTGCCTTTTGATATTAGAGATGCAAATTATGATAGTGACACCTTAAAAACACTGCCTCAGGTTTTTGGTATACAACAAACTAAGCGAATAGGGTTGTTTTTTTTAATGCTTTTTTTAGGGATAGAATTGTTTAAAAATCCATTGACTTCAAATCAGTTTCAAATACATTTAATAATTACCCTATTGTCTTTGTTCTTTCTGTTTAGAGCAAGAGAAAATCAAAATAACTATTATAGTGCTTTTTTTGTGGAGAGCTTGCCCATTGTTTGGTTATTAGCTTTTATTTGGTATTGAGAAATTTATTAGTGTAAATTTAAAATTTTGATAAAATAACTTTCGCCTGTTATTTTATTTTTAATTTTTAGTAAAAACAGACTATACATTATCTTAGAAGTATCTAACGTATTAGAGTCAAATTGACCAGATGTTAGTAACTGTCCGTGTGGCGAATAGATTTCATATTGATTTCCTATCATTTCTATGTCAAAAGTGATAGTGCCTTTACTTGGGTTTGGATAAAATTTAATTTTTTGTATATCTTCTTCTAGTATTGATAAATTTGAATTATCAAAACATGGTTGTCCATTTCCACAAGGGAAGCTGTCCCAAATTTCAATATCATCTACCCATTGATGTAAAGTATTAGAGCTAGTGTATGCTGTAAATAACATAATTCGATTAATAGGTTTTAAAATTTTTGTTGAGCCCTTGTAGTCTGCGACAATTTCCCCATCGATAGCCCACCAAAACCGACCATCATCCCCTGTACTTCTATGCCAGAAAATTTCTACTGTAAACCACTTTCCTTGTGGGACATCAATTTTTAAATTTTCTTTAAACCAATATTCATCATATGGTAAACCTCCATTAGCTTCACTGTCTCCATGCACATACCAGTGCAAGCCATTGACTTGGTCATTATAAACATAAGCTGCAATTCTATAATCTCCACTAGTTTTCCATTCAAAAAATGTTAACCATCCATCATTTGCTAGAAGTGTTTCTAGGTTTGATTCGAATTTGAGATTGTAACGTAAATACAAATCCCCACCTTCTGAATCAGTTTCAATGATATAAGGGTCTTGTGTCCATCCTACTGCTTTTTTTTTGATATTTAAATGGACGGCTCGTGTTGGGGTTCCATTCCTATCATTTATCATCTCTAAAGTATTTTCAATATAATTAATACTTGGTAGTTTTGCATTTACAAGAACTTGAAAAGTGCCTTTGCCACCCCAGAGATTAATGGGCCATGAGTAACCAGAAGCATCAGCACCTTTTAGATTTTGCCACCAAGTGCCAGAATCAGGACTGTCATAAAATGGAGGGTCAAGAGAAATACCCTCTTCAAAGGAAGATTTAAAGAGTAGGTTTTGAGCATTTAGGTTTGTGGCTATACTTAATAACAATAAGCTAAGAAGAAGTTGTGTTTTGTGTCTCGCCATGAATCAATCCCTTTTTACCTAAAAATGGTTTGTTTTCTGTCTGGTCCCACCGAAACTATTTTAATAGGTGTTTGCAGTTCTTTTTCAATAAAGTCAATATATGTAATTAAGTTTTTAGGTAACTGATTGGTAGATTCCATTTGAGTTAAGTCGGCTTCCCATCCTTTAAACTCAGTGTAGTTTACACTTACATTTTCTGGTTCTATATTGTAAGGTAAGTGTGTTATTTCTTTTCCTTTGTAGGTGTAAGAAGTACATACTTTTAAGGTGTCAAAACCTGAAAGCACATCACCTTTCATCATGTTTAATTGTGTAACGCCATTGATTTGAATAGCATATTTTAAGGCAACTAAGTCTAGCCATCCGCAACGACGAGCTCTACCTGTGGTAGCACCAAATTCTTGCCCTATTTTTGCCATAGCTTTACCATCATCATCAAAAAGTTCAGTAGGGAAAGGCCCTGAACCTACACGAGTAGTATAAGCTTTAAAAATGCCAAATACCTCACCAATTTTATTAGGAGCTACTCCTAAACCTGTACAAGCACCAGCAGCTGTGGTGTTTGAAGAGGTCACAAATGGATAAGTACCAAAGTCAATATCTAATAGAGAGCCTTGTGCACCTTCAGCCAAAATGGTTTTATTATGTTGCATGGCATTAAATAAATACTCTTCGCTATCAATGAAAGTCAATTGTTTTAAGACATCTACTGCATTATAAAACTCATCTTCTAATTCTTTAAGATCAAATTGAATGTCAACATCAAAAAAGTTAAGCATTTTAAGATGTTTTTTAGCTAATGCTTGGTATTTATCTTTCCAATTTTCTAATTCTAAGTCGCCAATACGCATACCGTTTCTACCTGTTTTGTCCATATATGTAGGACCAATTCCTTTTAATGTAGAACCAATTTTTGCTTTTCCTTTAGAAATTTCAGATGCTGCATCTAATAACCTGTGTGTTGGTAAAATCAGATGTGCTTTACGTGAGATTAATAATTTTGATTTAAAATCAATATTGTATTTTTTAAGATCGTCAAGTTCTTTTTTGAAAATTACAGGATCAATAACAACACCATTACCAACAATATTTATGGCTTTATCGTGAAAAATACCAGATGGTATTGTATGTAAAACATGTTTATTGCCATCAAAAATTAGAGTGTGTCCTGCATTTGGACCGCCCTGAAAACGTGCAATAATATCGTAGTTTTTGGTAAGTACATCTACAATTTTTCCTTTTCCTTCATCTCCCCATTGTAATCCTAATAATAAATCAACCATTAGTGGTGTGTAATTTTTTGTTTAATATAATTGGTCTAAATATCTTCTGTATTAGACTTTACTTTCTTTTTTGTTCCGTAAAAATATAATGAGTGTTTATGAATGTCAATATCAAAAACTTCTTCAATAGTTTTTTTAATTAATTGTATTCTTGGGTCACAGAATTCTTTTACTTCACCTGTGTCAGTTATAATTACATGATCGTGCTGCTTGTCAAAATATGATTTTTCGTAATGAGCTTGGTTTTGACCAAATTGATGACGTCTAACCAAACCACATTCTAATAACAATTCAATGGTGTTGTACAACGTTGCCCTACTTACTCTATATTTTTTATTTTTCATGTAAATATAGAGAGACTCTATATCAAAATGATCATTGTGATCATAGATTTCTTGAAGAATAGCATAACGCTCAGGCGTTTTTCTATGGTTGTTGTTTTCTAAAAATGATGTAAAAACATTTTTTACAATTTCTTGATTTTTAGAATTGTCCATAATGATTTAGTATAGCTTAAAAAAACAAATTTACATTATAAAAAGAAAGAATATAGGTCTGTCAATTAAAAAAATGAACAACTTTTGAACAACTTAATTATTTAGACGAGTTACTTTATCTATACCATCTATTTTCTTTAATTTTTCAATGAGTTTTTTAAGTTGAAGATTGTTTTTGATTCCTACAGTTATTTGCCCATCAAAAACATCTTGCCCTCCTTTAATATTTAAATTATAGATATTTACATGCATACTGGTTGAGATTACTTTTGTAACATCATTGACCATTCCCATATGATCTATACCTGTTAACTTAAGGGTGACTTTATGCTCACGTTGAGATGAGTCAATCCATTTTGCAATCATAATTCGGTAAGCATATTGTGATTGCATGCTAATGGCATTTGGGCAATTTTGCTTGTGAACTTTAATGCCTTCAGAAACGGTTATAAAACCAAAAACCTTATCTCCAGGAATCGGATTGCAACATTGAGCTAATTTGTAATCTAACTTTTCTTCTTCTTTACCAAAGACTAACAAATCAAATTTATCAGTTAGCTCATTATTTTTATTTTCGGGAATGTTTTTAGAGCTTCTTTTTATGGTATTTCTAAAGAAATTATAGATAGCATTACTTCTTTGACTAACAAAATTTTTGAGTTGTTGATTGTCAATAGCTCCGTTTCCAAACCTATAAAAAAGATCGTGACTTGTTTTGAGTTTAAAGTGATTAACTAATTGATTGATTGTTTTTTCATTAAAAGGTACTTTTAAATGTCTTAGCTTACGTGAGAGAACTTCTTTACCTTCATCAGCAACAATTTTTTGATTTTCTTTTAGAGCAGTCTTAATTTTTGATTTTGCCCTTGCAGTTTGAACATGGTCTAACCAACTTACTTTAGGTTTCTGGTTTTTTGAAGTAATAATTTCTACTTGATCACCGCTGTTAAGAGTATGATTTAATGATACAAGTTTACCATTGACCTTGGCTCCTCTACATGTTAAGCCAATATCTGTATGTACTGCAAATGCAAAATCTATAGGGGTTGCTCCTTTAGGTAAGGACTTTATTTCTCCTTGAGGAGTAAAGATATAGATTTCTTTGGCATATAAATTGAGTTTAAATTGCTCAACAAAATCAACAGCATTAATGTCAGGGTTTTCAAGGGTTTCCTTTAATTTATTTAGCCAACTTTCTAAGCCACTTTCTTTTTCACGACCATATTTGTATTTAAAATGTGCTGCATAACCTTTTTCAGCTATTTCGTCCATACGTTGAGAACGTATTTGTACTTCTACCCATCTGCCTTTTGGACCCATTACAGTAATATGTAATGATTCATAGCCTGTAGATTTAGGTTGAGAAATCCAATCTCTTAAACGTTTTGGATTCGGATTGAAACTATCAGTAACTATAGAATAAATTTTCCAAGCATTAAATTTTTCTTGAGATAATTCTGATTTGTAAATAATTCTAATAGCAAATTTATCATAGACCTCCTCAAAAGTAACAGCCTGATTTAGCATTTTCTTCCTTATGGAATAGATAGATTTGCTCCTTCCTTTTATTTCATAGTCAAGTTTCTCTTTATTTAATGTGTTCTTTATATAATTAGAAAACTCTTCAATATACTTAATTTGTTGCTCTTTACTTTCTTTAATTTTGGTTAAAATATCAGTATAAACTTCAGGTTCTGTATATTTTAAGCCTAAATCTTCAAGTTCGGTTTTTATATTATACAAGCCTAACCTATGTGCAAGTGGAGCGTAGATATAAAGTGTTTCTGAAGAAATTTTAAGTTGTTTGTGCTGTGGCATTGCGTCCATCGTTTGCATATTGTGTAAACGATCAGCAATTTTTATCAGGATTACTCGTACATCATCATTTAATGTAAGTAGCATTTTCCTAAAATTTTCAGCTTGAATAGAGACTTCTTGGTCTTTACTAAGTCTTGATATTTTGGTGAGTCCGTTTACAATTCTAGCAACTGTTTCTCCAAAAAGACGTTCAATATCTTCAAAAGTATAATCATCAGAATCTTCAACAACATCATGTAATAATGCAGAGGCAATAGATACTGCACCTAAACCAATTTCATTAGCAACAATATTAGCGACCGCAATAGGATGATAAATATAAGGTTCGCCAGTTTTTCTACGTTGTTCTTTATGAGCATCAACAGCAACCTCAAATGCTTTCCGTATCAATTCTTTATCTTCTTTAGATAAAGTTTGGTAGGTAACACTCAGTAAATCTTTATAGCGTCTTGCTATTTCTTTATTTTCTTCTTCTATTGTAGCAGTATATGCCATAGATTAAAAGTAATACAAAGATTTTTATTGAACAAACTTTAGGGTTGATTAAATCTAGATAGTTGACTGGTTTTGGACTTTGGGGTATCTAACTATTTTAATAGTGATTCTACACGTCTTAAGTTTGCTTTTTAAAGATTTAGTAACTTTATAATTATTAATCAGAAAGAACAAAAGAGTGGCATAAGGTTATTTTACACGCAGAGACTTTGATCTCGTCAACATTGAAAACCCCCACTCTTTTCTACTCAGATTTCGTACAGTTCTGTGAAGCTTTAGACTTCGTTTTTAAGTTGTT
>JAMONB010000271.1 GCA_027066745.1 Flavobacteriaceae bacterium | reverse complement strand
TAGTGTTAAAAAATCTAGACAAACTTGTGGGTTTTATGGCTAACCTTACAAAACTAGCCAATCAAATAGGTAATTTAGTTAATATGTTGTTAAATTATAATCCGCTTAGTTTCTTTATTTACTAGGCTTTCATTACTTTTGCCCAAAATTTAAAAAAAACAGAATGTTAACAGTTTCAAACTTATCAGTTCAATTCGGAAAACGTATATTATTTGATGATGTAAATACCTTATTTACACAAGGTAATTGCTACGGAATAATAGGTGCAAATGGAGCAGGAAAGTCCACTTTTTTGAAAATATTATCAGGTGAAATTGATCCTACTTCAGGCCATGTTTCCTTAGAAAGCGGAAAACGCATGTCAGTACTTTCACAAGATCACTTTGCTTTTGATGAATTTCCAGTATTAGAAACGGTATTGAAAGGTAATAAGCCTTTGTATGAAATAAAAACAGAAATCGATAAGTTATATGCTGATTATTCTGATGAAAATGCCGATAGAATAGGAGAGCTACAAGTGAAATTTGAAGAAATGAATGGTTGGAATGCTGATAGTGATGCAGCATCATTATTGTCAAATTTAGGCGTAAAAGAAGAACAACATTTTACCTTATTAAAAGATTTAGACAACACCGTAAAAGTGCGTGTGTTGTTAGCACAAGCTTTGTTTGGAAGTCCTGATGTGTTGATTATGGATGAGCCTACCAATGATTTAGATTATGAGACCATTAAATGGTTAGAGCATTTTTTAGCCAATTATGACAATACAGTAATTGTTGTTTCGCACGATAGGCATTTTTTAGATGCTGTATGTACGCATATTTCTGATATCGATTTTGGTAAAATAAACAATTATTCAGGTAATTATACTTTTTGGTATGAGTCTAGTCAATTGGCAGCTCGTCAACGTTCTCAGCAAAACAAAAAAGCTGAAGAAAAGAAGAAAGAATTGGAAGAGTTTATCAGAAGGTTTTCTGCTAATATGGCCAAGTCTAAACAAGCGACCAGTAGAAAGAAAATGATTGAAAAATTAAATATTTCTGATATAAAACCTTCAAGTAGAAGATATCCTGCAATTATTTTTGAACGTGAACGTGAGGCGGGAGACCAAATTTTAAATATTGAAGGTTTAAAAAAATCTATTGACGGAGAGGTGTTATTTGACAATGTAAATATCAATCTAACCAAAGGAGATAAAGTCGTTATTTTTTCAAAAGATTCAAGAGCAGTTACTGCTTTTTTTGAAATTATTAATGGTAATGCAAATTCAGATGCAGGAAAGTTTGCTTGGGGAGTAACCACGTCACAAGCCTATTTACCTGTAGAAAACCAACACTTTTTTGACAATAATTTATCTTTAGTAGATTGGTTAAGACAATGGGCAACCACAGAAGAAGAACGTGAAGAAGTGTATATAAGAGGCTTTTTAGGGAAAATGATTTTTAGCGGTGAAGAAGCTTTAAAAAAATGTAGTGTATTGTCAGGTGGTGAAAAAGTACGTTGTATGTTGTCAAGAATGATGATGATAAGAGCTAATGTATTGTTGTTAGATGAACCTACCAATCATTTAGATTTAGAATCCATTCAGGCATTTAATAATTCTTTAAAAAACTTTAAAGGTACCGTCTTATTTGCAACACACGATCATGAGTTTTCTCAAACAGTTGCCAATAGAGTTATTGAATTGACACCAAAAGGAGTTATTGATAGATACATGACTTTTGATGAATATTTTGATGATAAAAAAATCAAAGAGCAGCGAGAAAAGATGTACAGCTAAAAAAAAAGGAAGCTCTTTAGCTTCCTTTTTTTTATTTAATCTATTTATTAACCTGAGTTCGACTTAAGATTTGTTTGCAGTTTAGATGAATTTTCATTCAATTTGAAGACGAATTTTAGAAAGACTAACGGGTTAGTTTGAGGA
>JAMONB010000270.1 GCA_027066745.1 Flavobacteriaceae bacterium | reverse complement strand
CGTTGTACCACAATAATATTTTTAAGAATGCCTACCTGAGGTGCTGCAATTCCTACTCCTAAAGAAGAACTGTCTTTAACAGTTGCAATCAATCTTTTTGCAAAGGTCTGTAAAATTTTATTTTTAGAGTTAGGTTTTATATAGGTACTTTTCTCTCTCAATAAAATAGAATCTTTTTTGTTTGTGATTAAGAAAACCCTCATTGGTTTAGAGGCATCTTTACGCGTAATATATTGCTTTTGATGTTTAGTAAAATTTGTACTACTACAAGAGGTTAAGCCAATAATGGTGAAAAGAATAATGATAGTTTTTAGTTTGAGCATACTTTTAATTTTGATTGCAAAGTTAAAAATATAGTGAGAAGTTATTTAATGTATTAAACTTTAATTTATATTTACAAGGCTTAAAACCCAATAATGATATGAAACATTATTTAATCTACTTTATTTTTTCTGCCTTACTCTTAATGAGTTGTTCAGAAAATAAAAAGACAATTTATGATGTTGATGTTATAATTAAAGGCGGTACCATACTTGATTTGTCAAAAAATGGATTGTCAACCAATGACCTTCAAAATAAAGCAATTTTAATAAAAGCGGATACTATTTTTGACATTGTAGATATAGCTACAATATCAACTGATCAAAAGAATGTAATAGAGGCAACAGGTAAGTTTATTATACCAGGTTTAACAGATGGTTTTACTGTAATTAATAATCAAAATTATGCAAATGCTTTTCTGTATATGGGTATTACAGATGTAGTTGGTGTTGAAAGCTCGCGGAGAGGTGTTTTTTACCACGATTCTAATCCCTCACCAAATGTACATATGTTGAGAGAAGTTGGTGAAGCTCCTATTTCTGATAATGAAGTTGTTGAAACTATAGAAAAACATGCTAAAAATGGTGCTGAAGTATTATTAATTATGTACGGTTTAAATCCGTCTCAAGTTAAACTTGCTCAAACAGAAGCTAAAAAATATGGCATGGGTACTATAGGTGAATTGGGGTATACTAGCTATGAAAAAGGAATGGAACTTGGTATAGACGCTTTTGTACATACCACACGTTATTCTTTAGATGTAGCTCCAGACACGTTGGCTAAAAAAGTTGCTGCTCAGCCCTTTAGTAATGATTTGGGGAGTCCTAAATGGCGGTATTACAAGCTATTGACAAATTTAGATTCAACCAATACGGCATTGTTAAATCATGCAAAAAACTTAGGAAATTCTAATTCATATCTACAGCCAACTTTTGCATTGTTGTATTTAGATATGCCTTTTAGCAAAAATCCTTGGAAAGAAAAAGTAGCACAAATTATTGATATAAAAGATGTCAATCGACCTGCTGATACTTTAACCGGAAAACATAATTATCCGCCAGAAGAGCTAAAAGCGTATCAAAAATTAGGGAAGCAAGAATTAATGATAGAAAAAATTTATTATAGTAACGGAGCAAAATATTTGTCAGGTAGTGCAACCGATGTATGGGGTTCTATGCCAGGAATTTCTTTGCATCAAGAATTGGAAGTGTTGCATAGAATAGGCCTGTCTAATAGAGAAGTAATAGCAAC
The DNA here is from genome assembly GCA_027066745.1 of Flavobacteriaceae bacterium. Lineage (GTDB taxonomy): Bacteria > Bacteroidota > Bacteroidia > Flavobacteriales > Flavobacteriaceae > Aureibaculum. The sequence continues at coordinate 352 of JAMONB010000270.1, read as the reverse complement.
AAGTACTTCTAATTTTAATGAAGCTTACGGATTTAAATTCGGAAAAATTAAAAAAGGATTTAAAGCGAACATCTTGATTTTAGATAAAAACCCCATAGATGATATTATCAATTTAAAAGGAAGCAAAAGACTTATTTTAAATGGTAAAGAAATTGATTTAGAAGAATTGTTAAAGAACAGTACATTATAATATATAGAAATGAAGGAAACACTCTTTTTTTTAATCCTTTTGGTTAGTTTTAACTTAAAGGCACAAAACGGAAAAATAATTGATAGGCAAGAATACAATTGGAAAAAGGATGTTTCTATTTCCAATATTGTTTTTAAGGATGGAGAACTTCAAGAAAAGTTT
>JAMONB010000269.1 GCA_027066745.1 Flavobacteriaceae bacterium | reverse complement strand
AGTGTTTGCGGATATACAATAAATATTTTAAAAAAAAGTGAATACAATATTTATAATCTGAAAAATATATGTTATTTTTGGAGCGAAATTTAAATACTGTCAATATGGAATTTACTCAACTTATAGGTTTCTTCATTTTTTTAACCGTTTTCACCATGGGGTTTTGGTTATTGATTTTTGCACTGACCTTTATTGTTCCTTATTGGTTGTATGGTGCTTTTATAGAAAACATGAAGTTAAGAAAAGAAGCTAAAAAGAATAAAAACAAATAGTATCTTATAATATTCAACAAAAAAGGGATAGCAATTGCTATCCCTTTTTTGTTGTTGTAATGGTACCTAACCCATCATTCTATCAATTTATTAATGTTTTCAGGTGGTCTGCCAATAACAGCTTTGTCACCCTTAATTACTATCGGACGTTCTATCAATTTAGGATATGTAGCCATAGCCTTAATAATAGCAGCATCACTAAGTGTTTTGTTTTTATAGTTTTCTTTCCAAATGGCTTCGTTTTTTCGAATCAACTGAATAGGAGTAAAGTCTAATTTTTTTAAAAGATCTTTAATCTCTTTTTCTGATAACGGATTTTTCAAATAATCGATGATTTCAAAATTTTGTCCTGAATCTTCTAAAATTTGTAAACCGCATCTACTTTTACTGCAACGTGAGTTGTGAAATATTTTCATCTGTTCTATTATTTATTCTTTTTTGCTAAACTATAAAAATAGAATGAAACATTATAATATTATTACATTTGCAAACATAAAAAGTATTCAATGACAATTACCGATACACATACCCATTTATATTCCAGTCAATTTGATGAAGACAGAGAGGTCATGATGAAACGTGCTTTAGATGCTGGAGTGTCTCGTTTTTTTATTCCTGCAATAGATTCGAGCTATACAGAAGCGATGCTTGATTTAGAAAAGAATTACCCCAAGAATGTTTTTTTGATGATGGGCTTGCATCCTACCAGTGTGAAAGAGAACTACAAAGAAGAACTGACTCAGGTAAAGCAATGGTTAGACAAACGTAAGTTTTATGCTGTTGGTGAAATTGGAATTGATTTGTATTGGGATACCTCTTTTTTGCAACAACAACAAGATGCTTTTAAAACTCAAATTGAATGGGCAAAAGAAAATGAATTGCCAATAGTGATACATTGTAGAGATGCTTTTAACGAGGTTTTTGAGGTATTAGAAGAGGTGAATGATAATAAATTACATGGAATTTTTCACTGTTTTACAGGTGATTTAAGTCAAGCAAAAAAAGCCATTTCTTATAAAATGAAATTAGGAATTGGAGGAGTTCTCACATTTAAGAATGGTAAAATTGACCAATTTTTAAATGAGATAGCTTTGCAAGATATTGTTTTAGAAACCGACGCTCCTTATCTCGCTCCAACTCCCTATAGAGGTAAACGAAACGAAAGTAGTTATATCGTAAATGTTTTGGATAAATTGGTAAGTATTTATAACTTGACACCTGAAGAAATAGCTAATATAACTACGCAAAACTCAAAAGATGTCTTTTCAATTTGATAGTGTAACCTATTATAAAACGCCAATAGGTATGGCAAGAATTGTTGGTGATAATGATGGAATCTCTTCAATTACTGTTACTGATAGTAGCGAAGAGAGCTCAACTAGTACTCCTAAATGTTTGCAAGAATGCGTCAATCAGTTAGAAGAGTATTTTCATAAAAAACGGACTACTTTTAACCTGAAGTTAAATCCAGAAGGCACAGATTTTCAAAAAAGTGTATGGCAGAATTTGCAACAAATTTCATATGGAACTACAAAGTCATACAAAACACAAAGTGAAGAAATGGGCAATGTTAAAGCAATTAGAGCTATAGCATCTGCCAATGGTAAGAATCCACTTTGGATAGTCATACCTTGCCATAGAGTTATTGGTTCTAATGGGGCTTTAACAGGTTATGCGGGTGGATTGTGGCGTAAGCGTTGGTTGTTAGAACATGAAAACCCGCCCGAACAACAATCTCTTTTTTAGAACACTAATTAAAAGAACTATGAAAATCAATCAATTTTGGCTACGTATGATGGGTCTGTCTGGAGTATTAGGCGGGATAGCATTATTTGTAGGAGATATGTTGTTTTATTATGATTTAGAAAGTACAAATTATTTGCTAAATATGGGCAATGCTTCAGATTATAGAATTATCGCTAGTGGAGTAACAGCATTGCTAGCAGCATGGTTTTATACTTTTGGTATTGGGCAAGTATATGTAGCATTTAAACCAAGCAGAAGAATTATCAGAAATATTGTACTATTTTGTTTAGCAAGTATAATGATAAGCTATGGTGTTATTCACGGAGCTTATGTTGCAATAGCGACCACAGCCAAATTAGCTGTAGATAATAATTTAGATGTTGAAGTAAGTACAGATTTGGCATATAAAGTCAATCAAGCACTTCGAAATTTAGTATATCCAATTTTTGCAATCTTATCCATACTTTTTATCCATCAAGTTTGGATGAGAAAAACTTTATATCCCAGATGGATTGTTTTTTTCTTTCCTACACTGCCATTTTTGCTTCAAGGGTTTTTAGATCCTTTTTTAACAGGAGGTTTAAGAATTATTATTTTAGGAGGATATTTAAATTTAATTATGATTGTTTTTTTTACAGCTTCTACTATTGCCATGTGGAATAAAGGAAACGAAATGGTATAGAAACTTTAGGATTTTAATTAGCTATATTTCTCTTAAACTAATTAATTTTACCCTCATAACACTTATTAGGTTAATGAAGAAATTGATTTTCATAATTATAATTTTTATTGGTTTTTCTGTGCATGCACAAAAAGACACGACAAGATTTAAAACAAAAACCTTTCAGGTAGTTTCTGATACGATTCAAATTGATTCAATAAGTATTAGTCCGTATAATTTCAAGGTTTTTAATGCTTTAAAACAAAAAATTGACACTACAGAATATCTTGTAAATTTCGCCAAAGCAGAATTGATTATAGATGCTACAAAGCACATTAATATCACTATTGAATACAATGCTTTACCAGAGTTTTTGACGAAAACGTATTCCGTTTTTGATAAAAAACTAATTGTACCTTATACAACCGATTTGTCACGATTGTATCGTGTAAAAAGTAGAAAAAAGAACAAAAATTTCACCCCTTTTGACGGATTGAATACCAGCGGAAGTCTTTCTAGAGGTTTGACCATGGGTAACAATCAAGACGCCGTGGTAAATTCAAATTTTGATTTGCAAATATCTGGATACCTCTCAAAAAAGGTGCAATTACGTGCTTCAATTACTGATAGTAATGTGCCTTTACAAGAAAATGGATACACACAACGATTGGATGAATTTGATAGAGTTTTTATTGAATTGTTTAGCGATAAATGGAGTGTGAAAGCTGGTGATATTAACTTTCAAAATACTGAAAATCGTTTTTTAAGATTTAATAAAAAAGTAGCAGGATTAATGCTTAACGCACATTTAGACAAAGAAGAGAGTGCTACTCGTTTTTTTGCTTCTGGTGCTTTGGTTAAAGGGCAATTTGCTAGCAATGAGTTTGTTGGGCAAGAAGGAAATCAAGGTCCTTATAGAATTACAGGCTCTACTCCCGAGACTTCGGGGAATCAATATATTTTGCTGATTTCTGGTTCTGAAAGAGTATTTGTGAATGGGATACTGCTAAAACGAGGTGAAAATAACGATTATACTATCAATTATAATACTGCTGAAATTACCTTCACTGCTACCTATCCTATGACTGCCAATATGAGAGTTAAAATTGAATATCAATTCTCTAATCAAAACTACACCCGTTTTGTAACCTATAACGGAGCTGAATATAAAACGGAAAAGCTCAAAATAGGCTTTAGTTTTTACAATGAAAATGATGCCAAAAATCAACCCTTACAGCAAGGCTTGAGTAACAGTCAAAAAAAGACACTCTCACTTGCTGGTGATGACGTTTCTCAAATGAATGTTTCTTCTGCTTATGCAGATACTTACGAAGAACATAAGATATTATATAAAAAAGAACTACAAAATGGTGTAGAAACCTTTGTGTTTTCCAATGATGAAGCAGACGATTTATTTAATGTAAGATTCACCTATGTGGGAATAAATAACGGCTCATATACAATTCAAACAACAATTGCTTCAGGTAGAGTTTATGAATATGTTGCTCCAGCAGGCAATGTCTTGCAAGGTGATTATGAGCCTATTGTTCAGTTGGTTGCTCCAGAAAAATTGCAAATTGCAGTACTAAACGCAAGCTTCTCTCCTAATTCTAAAACAATAATCAATTCAGAATTTGCCTATAGTGTCAATGATAAAAATTTATTTTCTTCTCTAGATGATAAAAATAATAGTGGTTATGCAGGTAAAATAGATTGGCAACAAGTCTTGTTAGATAAAGAATGGAAATTGAGTAGTGCGGTTAATTATGAACTTGTAAATAAAAATTTTAAAACGATTGAACGATTCAGAACGGTTGAATTTGCTCGTGATTGGGCTTTGATTAATCCACTAGGAAATCAACAATTTTTTAGTTCAGGATTGAGTTACAGTCATCCAAAAAAAGGAAAAATCACCTATCAATTCGATTGGCTGAACTTTAGTGAGAATTTTACAGGAGTTAAACATAATTTTTTTACTGATTTATCTTTAGACAATACAAAAATTGTAGCGAATGGTAGTTATTTAGATAATAATTCTGATGTGACCAAGACTCAATTTTCACGATTAAATTCATCCGTAAAGCATCATTTTAAAAGGAGTTGGGTAGGAGCTAAGCTCAATAGTGAAAGTAATGTGCGGAAAGATAAGGTTACGCAAATCATTTCTGAATTGAGTCATAAATTTATTGAATATGAAGCTTTTGCTGGCGTTGGAGATACGGCGAGAGTTTATGTAGAATTTGGTTACAATTATAGAACTACTGATAGTTTGCAACTCAATAAAATGGAGCGAGTAAATACAGCCAATACTTATTTTTTACGCTCACAGTTGGTGCAAAACACAAGTTCAAGCTTATCCTTGTTTTTAAATTATAGAACTGTGAATCATTTAAATATTGGGTCAAAAAACTCTAGAGATGAATCATTAAACTCACGATTGAGTTATAGACAACAACTTTTTAAAAATGCTATAACTTTACAAACAGTTTATGAAACAAATTCAGGGAATTTACCCCAGCAAGAATTTAGTTATATTGAAGTTGAAACAGGTTTGGGCTTTTATACTTGGAACGATTATAATAACAATCAAATACAAGAACTAGATGAGTTTGAAGTTGCTCAATTTCAAGACCAAGCCAATTATGTTCGGATATTATTGCCATCAATTAATTTTATAAAAACCCATCAAAATAAATTTAGTCAAGCCTTAACTATTCATCCTTCAAGTTGGAGTACTCAAAAAGGGATTAAGAAAGTTTTAGCACATTTTACCAACCAGTCATTTGTATTGATTGATAGTAAAAAGAAAAGGGTAGGAGCTAATTTTGATGTAAACCCATTTCGTATCAATACTAATGTTTTAGCATTGACACTAAATTTAAAAAACAGTTTATTTTACAATAGAGGCAAACAGAAATATTCAACAACGTACAATTATATTTCTACAAAGAATAAAAATTCTTTTTCAGTGGGCGATCAAGAACAACAACTAAAAACACATCAATTGCTGTTTAATCATAAAATTGGTAAGTTTTGGTTGGTAGATTTTAAAACGGCTATTTCTGAGAATAAAAGTAATTCTCAGCGTTTTTCTAGTAGAAATTATGAATTGGATAATCTAGAGATAAACCCTAAACTATCTTACCTTTATAGTAAAAACTCCAGGTTTGAAGTTTTATATCATTATAAGAATAAAGAGAATCAATTAAGCGGACAAGAGACTTTATTATCTCATACGCTAGGAGCAAATTTTATTTTTGCAAAAAACAGAAAATACTCAATAAATTCAACTGTTAATTTAGTGTTGAATACGTTTGAAGGTAATTTAAACTCACCAGTTGCTTATCAGATGTTAGAAGGCTTACAGCCTGGTACAAATTATACATGGAACATAAGTTTACAAAAACGAATAACTTCATATTTAGATTTAAATTTTAATTATTTAGGCAGAAAATCAGAAACTTCAAATGCTATACATACAGGTACAGTACAACTACGAGCAAGTTTTTAGTTGTTATTTTAAATCAATCTTTTCAAAAATTTTTTTTTATTTTCTAGTTTTTTTCGTTACATTTGGTTTTTAAGTATACTTAAAAAACAACAACAAATGAAAAGTCTACCTACTCTACTTACTTTTTACAATAGTATTAATATCGTGTAGTGATGATGTCTCTGAAAATTTAAATAATGTTAATGTAAGTTTTGATGCTTTAAATAATAATATTGTACTTGAAAATTTTGAGAGTGTGAAGAATCTTTATCAAAGTATCAAGGAAGAAGAAGAATTTGAATTAAATAAAATTAAAGATTATTATAAACAAGGTTTTGTACCAATGACACTTGTTGATAATGCAGATGAATCTGATATTGAAACCTTTGTTGAAAGGAGAAGGGAAAATTTATTAAAGTTAAAACCTTCAAAAAATGAAAATTTATTTGAAAATGAAATTATTTTAAATCAGTATTTTTCCAGTATTTTGAGTGATAAAGGTGAGCTCCAAGTTGGAGATTCTATTTATAGATACACAGAAAAAGGTTTGTTAATTACTCATATAAGTAGTAGGGAGTTATTAGATGATAGCTTAACATATAAGACAAGTGCAAATTCAAAGGTTAAGCTTTATATTCCTAATAAAAAAAGAATTCCTGATTTTGGAGTTTATCCAATTGATGAAGGTTGTGAAGAACTTTTAGAAGCAAATGAATTTAGTATGGCTGATGAGTCTTATGGGTGTGGAAGAGGAGGAGGAAGTAGGACAATTATCCCTGCCCCTGACACCTCTAATTATAATATTTTCGGAAAATCATATGTTTGTGAATATAAGTTTAATAGTAGTTTTAAATTAAGAACAATTTTTGAAGCTAGCGATTTTTATTTTTTTCAAGATGTTTTTAAAATGTCAAATGCAGAGCTTATTAAGCTTGCTTATAAGTCATTAAGAGGTAAAGATGTTGATTTAAAAAAAGGACAAACTGGAGGTGTAGTTATCCTAGGTCAGGATCCTACTTCATCAAATGAAGTCAAACCTATATTCTATAGTATTTTTGGTGAAAAAATAAAAGTAAACAGATTAGCTGTAGCAAAAAGAAATTTTAAAACGCTTTCTCGTATGAAACTAAATGAATTATATTTTATTTTTGAGTTAGATTCTTCAGGATCTAGCACCGAATTTTCTAAAAAATATGGTTTTTCTATTGATCTATCTTGAGATGCTGTAAATTCTGTAGAGATTGAACTAGAATCTGGTGCTTACTTTAGAGGCAAATGGGGAGGATCTAAGTTTAAAGTAAAATATTAGTTTAAAACATGTGGGTTATGAAAAAAATAATAGTAATAGTTTTGGTAATGGTTGTCAATACTGTGTTTTCACAAAAAGAGAGCAAACTAGAAAAGCAATTTAAAGCAGAATTTGTTTTTACAGGGTTTGGTTTTTCCTACGAGTTACCTTTAGCAAAAAAATGGATTGTAGATTTAGGTGCTGGTATTGGAGGTGGGGTAGATGAAAGTGAAAGTTACCCATCTAGTTTTAATTCTCCTGCTGCATATTTTAAATCAGAATTCAAATATGTTTATAATCGAGAAAAAAGATTAATAAAAAGTAAAAGTATTATAAGTAATTCTGGCAGCTATATTGCTTTACAAGCAAAATATACTACAAAGCGTTTTTCTGAAAGTGCTACCGACGAACCTTCAAATAATGCTATATTAACAGATGTTCATTGGGGTATACAGACACCTTTAGGGAGTAATTGGTTATTTAACTTCCATATAGGTTTAGGTATTTTAAGAGATTTAGATAATAATAATGGTTTAATGTCTCCAACTTTGGGCCTTAAATTTTCGTATATACTTTTTTAAATTTTTTGTAATGAAAAAATTGTCAGTACTAATGTTAATGCTATTAATTAAAAATGTTTGTTCTGCTCAGACGGAAACAACTCCAATTGTGGAAAAATCTATTTATGGGGTTCAAACAGGTTTGTTTGGGGTTTGGATTTACAATGAATCTAAACTTAGTAGTAAGTCTACTTTACGGACAGAAATAGGTTTAGATGGTGGTTACTCATATGGCAGTAATGATTCTCCAAAATCTCAGTATTTTATGCTTCCTTCTCTATCTTTAGAGCCTCGTTGGTATTATAATTTTAAAAATAGAATAAAAGATGGAAAGTTTATTGACAACAATAGCGGCAATTTTTTAAGTTTAAAATCAAGATTTACTCCTGATTTGTTTGTAATTACTAATAGTAATGTGAAAAAATATTCTAGTGAATTTGCTTTAATTCCTTCTTGGGGTATTCGTAGATATTTAGGTGGAAATTTTGATTTTGAAACTAGATTAGGCTTAGGGTATGGTTTTGTATTTGAAAAAAGAAATAATTCCAATGGCTGGCTTCTTGATTTAAGTGTGAGATTTGGATATTCTTTTTAAATTATAGAACTGTGAATCATTAAACTCACGATTGAGTTATAGACAACAACTTTTTAAGAATGCCATAACGCTGCAAACGGTTTATGAAACAAATTCAGGGAATTTACCCCAGCAAGAATTTAGTTATATTGAGGTTGAAACAGGTTTGGGTTTTTATACTTGGAACGATTATAATAACAATCAAATACAAGAATTAGATGAGTTTGAAGTTGCTCAATTTCAAGACCAAGCCAATTATGTTCGGATATTATTGCCATCAATTAATTTTATAAAAACCCATCAAAATAAATTTAGTCAAGCCTTAACTATTCATCCTTCAAGTTGGAGTACTCAAAAAGGGATTAAGAAAGTTTTAGCACATTTTACCAACCAGTCATTTGTATTGATTGATAGTAAAAAGAAAAGGGTAGGAGCTAATTTTGATGTAAACCCATTTCGTATCAATACTAATGTTTTAGCATTGACACTAAATTTAAAAAACAGTTTATTTTACAATAGAGGCAAACAGAAATATTCAACAACGTACAATTATATTTCTACAAAGAATAAAAATTCTTTTTCAGTGGGCGATCAAGAACAACAACTAAAAACACATCAATTGCTGTTTAATCATAAAATTGGTAAGTTTTGGTTGGTAGATTTTAAAACGGCTATTTCTGAGAATAAAAGTAATTCTCAGCGTTTTTCTAGTAGAAATTATGAATTGGATAATCTAGAGATAAACCCTAAACTATCTTACCTTTATAGT
>JAMONB010000268.1 GCA_027066745.1 Flavobacteriaceae bacterium | reverse complement strand
ATAAAACTAAAAATTAGAATTCGTATCATATTCAATGCTTTAAAATATGGGGTCTGGGGAAATTTACTCAAAGGGTAAAAAAAGACTTACGTTACTGTAAGTCTTTTTCTTTTGCTCCCCCTCTTGGTATAATATCGAACCAAATGTATGAATTATTCAAAGAAATAAAAACTTTAATTTAAAAAAACTACTCTTGAGAAACTTTTTGAGGAAAAATGGCACGCTGTAAAAATTTATTAAATGTTTTATAATTCTTTTTCTTTTCAAAATTTACAAATATAATTTTTTTACATAGATATTTTTTTATAAAAAAATAATTGATAAAACTTAAATATCTTTATTTAGAATTAAAATAAATTAATAAATAATCTAAATTTAGAACTTTATTTTATATAAGTTTACACTGAAAAAGTTAATTATTTTTGAATAAAAATTGCTATGCCTTTTATATATTCTAAGATTTTAAAATTCATTTTATGAAAGTAATATCATTACCTATCATTCATGGTTGTGGCATTATTTATTGTGAATTAATCCAAATAACTTTTTTAAAAACAATCTTAACTATACGTTTTATTAAAAATCTATGAAAAATACATTAATTTTTATCTTTTTACTTTGTATTAGTACCACAGGGTTTTCTCAAGAAGATTATTATGGGAAAAAATTTAATTCAAATATTTATACTGCTTCTCAAATCATTGGAAATCCCAATGTAAAACCTCCAGATGTTGCGGCATTTCAAAAAGTAAACTTTGTACCAGTTACAAATTATACTGGAAGAACTAATATCAGTATTCCTATTTATGAAATATCGGCAGGTTCCATGAGTGTTCCAATTTCACTATCCTATAACTCTTCAGGAGTTAAGGTGAATGAAGCTGCTTCTAATGTAGGGCTCAGTTGGAGTTTAAATGCTGGAGGAATGATCTCAAAAATCGTAAAAGGAATTGATGATTTTCAACGTCCAGATAAGGCAAATGACCCTGTTCCTTATATGACTCCTTCCGGTTGGTTAGGTTATACAAATGCAAATTTTACTATTCATGAGTTAAATAGATACAATGATGCTCAACCAGATCTATTTTCTGTAAATGCTCCTGGTTTTTCTACACAATACATTCATAAAAAGCAATATAGTACTAATACAAATGGAACAGTTTCTCTAATTTCTACGATACTCCCAGAAGCAATAGAATTAGAACATAAAGGAACAATTATCAATGAAAATTTGAGCAGTCTAATGAGTTTTTATGGATTTGATAGTATTCAAATAACTCCTATTAATGGAATTGTTTACAATTTTGTTTCAAGAGATATTTCCACGTATCATAGTGGATATTCAACACCTATTTCTTCCTTTGGAAACCTCAATAAAACTGAGTCCTATAGATTAAATTCTATGTTTGACCCTAGCTCTAATCAAACAATAACATTTGAATATGAGGAGTATGCTATAAATTTTTATGATGCCATTCCACTTGGGGTTAATTCTTATGGAGGAGGGACTGATTTAGAATTATTAAAAAATTCAAATTCATATACAGTGTATCCAACAACTCAACGACTTACAAAAATTACATTTGACAAAGGGGAAGTTCAATTTATATATGGCTTAAATCGTTTAGACAATACAGATGAAAAGGCATTGACAGAAGTTAAGATAATTGATACTAACGGAAATACGATAAAGCATTTTAAATTGGACTATGGTTATTTTCAATCAGCTATTGAAAGTGATATGCCACAAAGTAAACGTTTACGCTTAGATAAAATTTATCAGGTAGATAATAGTTTAAATGAACTTCCTGGTCATACTTTTACTTATGATACATCATTTGAAATGCCCCCTAGAACTTCCTATGCGCATGATTTTTTAGGGTATAACAATGGAACTTACAGCTCAGCAAATACAAACCCTATTCCAAAATTATATTTTTATAACAATAGAATTTATCCATTTTACACTTCTGGTTCAATAGAACTTACAGGAAACTATTCCTTAGCTGCCAATGCAGATTATGTCAAAACATACTCTTTAACTAAAATTACCTTTCCAACAGGTGGTACAAATGAATACGAGTATGAACTCAATGAGTTTTATGACAGAGCAACTCAAAGCGGTGGAGGTTTAAGAATAAAAACTCAAAAGTTAGATGATGGTAAAGGAAATCTACAAATATTGGATTATCAATATAGCGGTGGGCATATAGCTAAACTACCTACCTATGCTGTTTTTAGATTGAATCAGGAAACCTTGGGAATACCAACAACACTATCTGAATTGACAAATTATTTAGGAATGGACACTTTTATGATGCCTCAATCTCAAGTTGAGCTAACCAACGGTGCTTTTGTGGGTTATAGTGGTGTTACAGTTAAAAACCGTATTGATAATGGTCGCTCAGAATATTATTATTCTAATACAAATACATACCCAAATTTATATTCAACCAAAACCTTCGACAGCTCATTACAAAAGAATGTATCTTGGGATAAAATAGCTCCACAATCATTATTTGTAGACCAAGACTATTTGCGTGGGAAAATTAAATCTGAAATTATATATAACAAACTTGGAGAACCTCGTTTAGAAAAAAATTATTTCTATACACAAAAGGAATTTTCAACTATCTCACTTGATTATATTAATAAGGTTTCATACAAGTTCAATGTAAATTGCTATGATTCCAATTACTACTTTTCAACATGTGGTTTTTTTAAAGAGGAAATCACTATTCCAATTGCTAGAGATGTATTAACAACAGTGATAACAAAAGATTATCAGGCCGATAAAATAGTTCCTACACAAGGAGGAAATGAAAATGTTCCATTTACTTTTCAAACAGAACTAAACTATTTTTATGATACTCAATATCCACTAGTGCTAAAAGAAATGAAAAGAGTGTCTACTTGTGATGAGACTCAAGGAGAAACTCAAGATTGTGTATTAGTTTCTGATCAGTATGATGATAGGGTTTTTAAAGTAACCGCCTATCCATTGACAGGAGAAGAAGAAGGAACTCAAAACGGAGATATAGTTAGCAATTTACCTTATGCTAACGAGTTGGTCACACAAAATAGGCTTTCTATACCATTAAAAGTAGAATTCAAAAATAAAGACAGTGAAATAATTGCTAAAGAAGAACATTATTATACTGATTTTGGAAGTGTAATAGGCCTAGAGAAAATAAATTTCATAAGCAGAGATGAAAGTATCATTGAATCAGAGACCATAACAAAAAGAGATATAAAAGGCCGAATTACTGAATACAAAAAAAAGAATGGAATTTTTGTAAGTAGAATTTATGGATATAACTCTAATTATTTAATTGCTGATGTAGTAAATTCCTCTGAATCAAATACCTTATTAAAATTAGGCAGTTTACAAACACCTTTTAATCAAGGAACAACAGCAAATGATACTGACATAAGAGCTCTAATGAGTGAATTACGTGATGAAATGCCTGAGGCTCAAATTACGTCTTACACCTATGACTCTTTAATTGGAGTAACAAGTATCACCGACCCTAGAGGAGAAACCATCTACTATGAATATGATGAGTTTAATCGTTTAAAACAGGTAAAAGACTCTGAAGGCAATATTTTAAGTAAAAACGAATACCATTACAAAAATCAACAATAGCTATGAAAAATATTGTTTTAAAAAAAGTATTAATACTATTTGGAATATTATTAATAACATCAATTGTAAATGCGCAAACACCAGCTGTGCCAACAACTCCAACTGCTTCTGGAAATTGCGGAAATGGTGAAATATTATTAACAAGAGGAACTCCACCTAGTGGTGTAACTTGGTATTGGCAACAATATAGTTACCAAACTGACACTTCAAATTCTGCGACTGTATTAGTAGTTCCTTCGTATACTAGCATCTATTATTTACGAGCTCAAGATAATAGTACGCTTCAATGGAGTGAAGCTGTCAGTGTCGACTGTTCTACCATAGATCCTTATGGTATAGCATATGTTTATACTCCATATTCATCAGATATTAGTAAGAGCAGTAATAGTGATGGAAGTGTTACCTTAACAAGAGGAAATCCTCCAAGTGGTATTACTTGGTATTGGCAAAGTAGCAGTGATGGAACAAGTTTATCAAACTCTAATACTTCTATTAGACTTACTACAGGCAGTATTTATTATTTAAGAGCATATGATAATGCAACAGGGTGTTGGAGCAGTGGTTCTGCAAGCGAAAGTTACACCGTTACTTGGGTAAATCCACCACCGATACCTACCGTGACACCAAATTGTAGCAGTGTAATTTTAACAAGAGTAACACCACCTACTGGTATAACTTACTATTGGCAAAGTTATGAATCTGGATCTAGTAAATCTGATTCGAACCAGTCGATTACAAGAAACTACGGCACTGAATATTTTATAAGAGCCTATAATGCAAATACCAATAAATGGAGTAATGCTACAATTGTTAATTTTACCACCTCTTATGACTCAGCAAGTAGACCAAGTTCTTCTTCAGTAACGGTAACTAATAATTTCGAAAACACAGTACTTACACGAACGAATCCTCCAAGTGGTGAAAACTGGTATTGGCAGAGTACCAGTGATGGAACGGATAGATCCGCAATTGCAGCAAATCAATCAATTACACTTACTAGTGGAAACACCTATTATTTACGTGCTTGGAATTATACATCAGGTTGTTGGAGTAGTGCAAGGAGTATTAGTTATTCAATAATTACAACACCCACGCCCGACATTCCTAGCGTTATACCAGACTGTAGTAGTGTAATTTTAACAAGAGGCACTCCCCCTTTAGGTATTACTTGGTATTGGCAAAGTAGTGAAATGGGGACAAGTACTATAACAACAGCTCAATCAATTACTCGTACTTATGGAAGTACTTATTATTTACGAGCAAAAGATAACACTACAGGTGAATGGAGCTTACCTTTAACTATCAATTATACCATTTCATCCGATACTCCAGTAAGGCCTGATTCACCAACAATCACCAATAATTTTGGAAATACAGTCCTTACAAGGGTGCAACCTCCTAGTGGAATTATCTGGTATTGGCAAAGTCAAAGTGATGGAACAACTAAAAATAATTCCAATGAATCCATAACACTTACAAATGGAAGTATCTATTATCTTAGAGCTTATAACAGTATTTCTGGCTGTTGGAGTAGCTCAAGGAGTATTAGTTATAGTATTATTGATACGCCTACTCCTACAGTTCCTACCATAACTTATAACTGTGGAACCTATAATAATACTGTTACCTTAACAAGAGACAACCCTCCTACGGGTGTTACTTGGTATTGGCAAAGTAGTGCTATTGGAACCAGCACTTATTCTTCGAACGAGGCTCAATCAATTACTCGTACCAGCGGTAATATATACTACCTTAGAGCTCGAGAAGATAGTACAGGTAAATGGAGTTTACCTGTAAGTATTAATTATACCATAAATTCAATACCTAGCACACCTTCTTCTTATTCAATTTCAACTACAAATAACGATGGTAATACGGTTTTAACAAGAAGCAACCCACCGAGTGGAGTTACTTATTATTGGCAAGCTTCCAGTAATGGTACAAGTACTAATAATTTAAGTGAATCTATAACATTAACTAGTGGGACAACTTACTATTTACGGGGACAAGACAATGAAACTGGTTGTTGGGGAAATGCAAGAAGTATTAATTATACTATAAGACCTAATGTGCCTTCAATACCTACAATCACTTATAATTGTGGGAGTAATTCCAATACAGTCACCTTGACAAGAGGAACGCCCCCAAGTGGATTCACTTGGTATTGGCAAAGTAGTGCTACTAGGACATATACTTCAAATTCTAACGAATCTGTGACTCTTTCAAGTGGAAGTGTTTATTACCTAAAATCTAGAGAAAATGCTACGGGCGTTTGGAGTAATGCCTTAAATATTAACTATACCATAAATTCAAAACCTAGCACACCTTCTTCTTATTCAATTTCGACTACAAAAAACGATGGTAATACTATTTTAACAAGAAGTAATCCTCCGAGTGGAGTTACTTACTATTGGCAAAGTACAAGTACTGGAGAAAGCACGATAGATTCCAATGAGTCAATTATACTCACTAGTGGAACAGTTTATTACCTGAGAGGTAGAGATGATGTGACAGGTTGTTGGGGAACTGCAAGAAGTGTTAGTTATACCATAAGACCTAATGTACCTTCAATGCCAACTGTAACCTATACTTGTGGTAGCAGTTCAAATACTGCGACTCTAACAAGAGAAGTTCCTCCATCTGGTATCACTTGGTACTGGCAAAGTAGTGTGACGGGGACAAGTACTACAAAAACAACTCAATCAATTACTCGTGCTTATGGTAATACTTATTATTTAAGAGCTCGTAATAACAGTACATACGAATGGAGTAGTTCGTTAATAGTTAATTATGTTATTAATTCAAAACCAACTAAACCTACTTCACCTATGGTAGTTAATAACTCAACCAGTGTAACTATAACAAGAGGTAACCCTCCTAACGGGATTACATGGTATTGGCAATCAACCAGTGATGGCGAGAGCGAGGATGATGCTAATCCCACGAAGATATTAACCACTAGTACCGTTCATTATTTAAGAGCACGAGATAATATTACAGGTTGTTGGAGCGATGCCAGAGAAATAGGGTATGCCATCAATCCTGATGTACCTACAGTAACATATAATTGTGGTAGCAACACTAATACGGCTACCCTTACAAGAGGAACACCTCCAACAGGAGTAACTTGGTATTGGCAAAGCAGTGTAGCAGGGATAAGCACTACATTATCAAAATCAGCAGAGACGTATACTCGCTCAAGTGGGAGTATCTATTATTTACGAGCTCGAAATAATATTACTGGGGACTGGAGTGGTGCAACTGCTGTTAATTATCAAATAAATAACAAACCTAGTACTCCATCATCTTCTTCAGTTAGTGTTACCAAAAATGATGGAAGTACGTCATTGACTAGAAGTACTCCACCAAGTGGTGTGACCTATTATTGGCAAAGCACTAGTGGAGGAACTAGTGTTGATAATTCTAGTGAAACGATTACCCTCACAAGTGGTACAACTCATTATTTACGAGGACAGGATAATGAAACAGGTTGCTGGGGAAATGCAAGAAGTGTTAGTTATACAATAAAACCAAGTATTCCTACTTTACCTACAGTTACCTATAACTGTGGTAGTAGTTCAAATACAGCTACCCTGACAAGAGAAATACCCCCAGAAGGTGTCACTTGGTATTGGCAAAGTAGTGAAACTGGAACAAGCACTACAAAAACAACTCAATCAATTACTCGTACTTATGGAAATACTTATTACTTAAGGGCACGTAATAACAGTACGTATGAATGGAGTAGTTCTTTAATAGTTAATTATACAATTAATTTAAAGCCAGACATACCTTCATTACCTATAGTAATTTATAACCCAGCTAGCGTATCTATTACAAGAGAAAACCCTCCTAATGGAATTACTTGGTTCTGGCAAAATACAATTGATGGAATAAGTATATCTGACTCTAACGCATCAGTAACCCTAGTTAGTGGTTCGGTATATTATCTAAGAGGCTTAGATGAGGTTACTGGTTGTTGGGGAGTTTCAAGAAGAGTTGATTATATTTTAAAACCTGAAACGCCAACAATAGTTCAAAACTGCGGAAATACAGTACTTACCAAAACTGAGAATATTCCTGATGGTGTTTCTTGGTATTGGCAATCTAGTGAAATAGGAACAAGTATATCTTCTTCAAATTCTGAAGTTTCAGTTATTAGAACGGAAGGGACAACATATTACCTTAGAGCACGTAACAATACATCTTATGACTGGAGTGATGCTATAACTATTGATTACACGATTGACAAAATACCAAACATACCTGATCTACCAAGCGTAACCAATACTATAGGAAATACTCTACTCACAATGAACGGTACAGCTCCAAGCAGTGATACATGGTATTGGCAAAGTGAAATTAACGGCATAGATACTAGTAATTCTAACTCTACTGTTACTTTATCTAGTGGAGATACTTATTATTTAAGAGCAAAAGATAATGATTCTAACTGTTGGAGTGATGCAAAAGTTATTAACTATACGGTAATACCCAATGTACCTGACATGCCGGCGATAGTAAATAATTGTGGAGAAACCATTTTAACAAAAGGGAATCCTGTAAACAATGAAGTTGTTTGGTATTGGCAAAACTCAAGTCAAGGAACAGATACTTCAAATTCTGAAGTTTCTATTTCTTTAACTAGTGGAACTATTTATTATTTACGTGCATTAAATACAATCTCAAATACTTGGAGTGATGCTGTAACAGTGAACTATGTTGTAAAACCAATTCCTACAACACCTAATTTACCCAACGTTACTTATAATAATGGAGGTACTACCTTAAGTTTTAATGGCAACCCAGAAAATAATGTAATTTGGTATTGGCAAAGTAACATTGATGGGGTTGAAACTACAAATCAAGATACATCAATTACACTTACAAGTGGAACAAACTACTATTTGAGAGCTTATGATAGTAGTTCTGATTGTTGGAGTGATGCACGTGTAATAAATTACTCTGTAGAAACAGACCCAATACCTCCTACAATACTTTCAGTGGAAAATGGTTGTGGTAGTAGCATATTAACCAAAAATAATCCTCTTATTTCAAGTGAGGTTTGGTATTGGCAAAGTTATGCTACAGGAACAAGCACTTCTAATTCAAGTGTATTTGTTACTCGAACCTACGGGGACTATTATTATTTGAGAGCATATAACACTATTTCAAAAAAATGGAGTACTGCTTTAGAAATAAGTTATACAATAATTGAAAAACCAGTAATTCCATCCATAATATCCGTTACCCATAGTAATGGAATGGCAACTATTACCAGAGGAAATCCACCTGCTGGAATTACATGGTATTGGCAATCATCCTATCTAGGAACGTTTACTAATAATTCAAACTTAACAGTATCAGTACCTGAAGGAGCTCCTTACTACATAAGAGCCTACGACGCAGCCTTAGATTGTTGGAGTACTTTTAAAAGTATAAATACATTAACTAATGAAGTTCCTGCCCCTCCTACACTAACCGATATTACCATTACTAATAATTGTGGAAATACTGTATTAACTAAAGCAAGTCCTCCTTCAGGAATATTATGGTATTGGCAAACTTCTAGTAATGGAACCAACCTAACAGGAGGTTCTGTAGCATCAAAAACATTAACTAGTGGTAATACATATTATTTAAGAGCATTAAACTATGCTACGATGAATTGGAGTACTGCTTTATCAATTAATTATACCATTAATAATGGTCCTTCAATACCAGATTTACCAATTATTACCTATAATGTTGGTAGTACCACGCTTACTAAAGATGGTACTGCTCCAACAGATGTTACTTGGTATTGGCAAAGTAGTGTTAGCGGCGAAGATATCAGTCCCATAGCTTCAAATAACGACATTACACTTAGTAGTGGTACAGTCTATTATCTAAGAGCTAAAAATACAAACACAGGTTGTTGGGGAGCAGCAAGAATGATTAATTACGTAATATCTGATACCGTTATTGAAATACCTACAACACCTATCATCACTGAGAACTGTGGAAGCACTACACTTACCAAAAATGGTTCCGCGCCTACGGGTCTTACTTGGCATTGGCAAAGCACTATTGGAGGTGAAGATATTGATGCAAATTCATTATTGAGCACCATTACATTAACTAGCGGAACTACCTATTATTTACGAACTCGTGAAAATGTAGCTCCTTATAGGTGGAGTAGTACCTTACCAGTAGACTATACAGTAACACAAACTCCAACACCTCCTACCCTAGAGGCTATTTCAATTGTAAATAACTCAGGAAATACCCAGATAAATATTACAGGGAATATTCCAGCAGATGTTACTTGGTATTGGCAAACAAGTGCTTTAGGAACTGATATTGTAGACTCTAGTAATTCTAAAGAAGTCACTGAAGGCACTGCTATTTATTTAAGAGCTAAAAATAATAACGTAACAGATTGTTGGGGTGATGCACTTACTATTGAATATACTGTAGATGCAAATCCAGTACCTACTCCATTACTTACTTCAACAACAAAAGTAGAAAATTGTGGTAGTACGGTATTAAATTTTGATGAGGCTACAGTTCCAACAGGTGTTTCTTGGTATTGGCAACAAACTAGCACAGGTGAAAATACCACAAATTCTAGCTCTTCAATTACTTTAACAGAGGGAACTTCATATTACTTAAAAGCCCAAGATAATATCTCGGGGATTTGGTCTTCTGAGGCTTTAGAAATCCTGTATACAATTAATGAAGTTCCTGAAGTCCCTTCTATTAATCCAATCGTATATCAATGTGGCAGTACAACTATTACAAGAAACAGTTCTCCTACAGGAGTTACTTGGTACTGGCAAACAGCTATAGATGGCATTGAAGAAACAGATACTTTATTAACCAAAGAGTTTAATTCTGATGGTACGGCCTATTTAAGAGCTAAAAGCACCAACGGATGTTGGAGTGATGCTTTGGAAATTAATTATAGCGTAGAACAAACTCCTGAGATGCCAACATTATTAGATATTTCTTTAGATTACAATTGCAACCAGACTACAATTACTAAAAATAATCCTCCTATTGGAGTCACTTGGTATTGGCAAACAACAATTGATGGCATTGAAGAAACAGATACTTCATTAAGTAAAGAATTTAATTTAGATGGTACTATCTATTTAAGAGCTAAAAATAATGCTATTACAAATTGTTGGAGTGATGTGTTAACTATCAATTATACAATTAATACCGAATCAACATGGTATGCAGATTCTGACAATGACGGTTTTGGAAATCCTGCTATAAGCCTAATTGATTGTAGTGAACCAGTAAATTATGTAAATAATGCGGATGATTTAGACGATACTAATATCAATATTACAAATATAGCTCCTCAATATTTTTATAGAGATATTGATGGAGATGGTTTTGGAGATTCTGCTGATAGTGTATATTATAGTGTTAAACCTGTTGGTTATGTAACTAATAACACGGATAATTGTCCTAATGAATTTGGAATGGTAAGTGGATGTGATACTTATACAAATCCAACTCTAAGCGATGAAAACTATGTGTATACACGTACTTTTCAAATAGAAACAACTACTGGTACTGTAACTTCAAATAAAGATGTTATTGAAAACATTACTTATTTTGATGGTTTAGGACGTCCTATGCAAAGTATCGGTATTAAACAAAGTGCAACCCAAAAAGATATAATAACCCATATAGGTTACGATGCATTTGGAAGGCAAGATAAGGGCTGGTTGCCATACCCAGAGACGAACGGAATAAATGGTTCCTATAGAGGTGACATCTCATCAGCTACTCAGAACTATTATCAAGTAAATTATTCCAATGATTTTAACATAGGAACTCTTACACAAGATATAGCTGCTTATTCTCAAAAAGACTTTGAAGCATCACCTTTAAATAGAGTTTTAAAACAAGCTGCTCCTGGTGATTCTTGGAAATTAGGCAGTGATAATGAAATTGAGTTTGATTATAAAACTAATACTGATACAACTGAAGTAAGACTATTTGAAGTTACTTTAGACAGCTCTTATAACCCAACTTTAAGTACAAGTGGACATTATGGAGTAAATGAATTGTATAAAACCATAACTAGAGATGAGAACCATGCTGGAATTACTAAAAATCATACTACTGAAGAGTTTAAAGACAAACAAGGAAGAGTTGTTTTAAAAAGAACCTATGCCGATATTATTGAAAATGGGATTGTAACCCAAACTGAAGCTACTCATGATACATACTATGTATATGATGATTTTGGAAACTTAACCTATGTACTACCTCCTAAAATGGATGCTTCAGCAAATGATATTGTAACTATAAACAATCAGTTAAATGATTTAGGGTATCAATACCAATACGATTATAGAAATAGATTGGTTGAGAAACAAATACCTGGGAAAGAAAGAGAATATATTGTTTATGATAAATTAGATAGACCAATCCTAACTCAAGATGCAAATCAAAGAACGAATGATGAGTGGCTATTTACAAAATATGATGTTTTTGGAAGAGTGGCATATACAGGTATTTACACATACTCATCGGTTTCAGAAATTACACAAGGAGCAATGCAAACATTGGCTGATAATCATTTAGGAAGTTTATTTGAATCCAAGCAAGCTTCTAGCACAAATAATTATTATTCAAATGTAGCTTATCCAACTGTAAATACTCAAGTATTAACAGTTAACTATTACGATAACTATAATTTTGATACTACAACAATTCCATTAACAACTGTTTTTAATGATACTATTACAACCAGAACCAAAGGTTTAGCTACTGGTAGTAAAGTAAAAGTTTTAGGTCAAAATAATAACTGGATTACAACCACAACTTACTATGATGATAAAGCAAGACCTATTTATGTGAGTTCTCAAAATGAATATCTTGGAACAACTGATATTATAGAAAGTGAGTTAGATTTTGTAGGAAAAACCAAAAGAGTTAAAACTACACATTCCAAAACAGGGCAAACAGAAATAGTTACTGAAGATACTTTTGTATATGATAATACAGGAAGGTTAAAATCTCAAAATCAAACAATTAATGGTAGTACCCCTGAAACAATTGTAATTAATATTTATGATGAATTAGGACAACTTACAAGTAAAGGTGTTGGAAATACAGAAACCACACCATTACAAACTGTAGATTACGCCTATAACATTAGAGGTTGGTTAAAAACAATTAATAATGATGTTAATACAACTGACAACGATTTATTTAACTTTAAAATTAACTACAATGTTGTAGATCACGGAGGAACTCCATTGTTTAATGGAAATATTGCTGAAACTGAATGGGAAACCCAAAATGACAATGTACAACGTTGGTATACTTATCAATATGATGCACTAAACCGTATTACAAACGCAATCGACAACTCCACTGATAACAGATACAGTTTAACCTTAGTTGACTACGACAAGAATGGAAATATTCAACATTTAAACAGAAATGGTCATACCAATATAGAAGTGACTGATTTTGGTGTAATGGATAACTTAAGTTATTATTACAATGGTAACCAATTACATTCAGTTACTGATGCAGCTGTTACCACAGGGTTTAAAGATGGTAATGTTTCGGATATTGATTTTAATACAACAGCCGATAACGATTATACTTATGATGAAAATGGTAACTTATTAATGGATAACAATAAAGGAATTACCAACATAGCATACAACCATTTAAATTTACCAACACAAGTTACCTTTGCAGAAGATAAATATATTAATTATATTTACGATGCAACTGGTATTAAAATTGAAAAAGTGGTTACTGATTTATCTAATATAACTAAAACTAAATACGCTGGTAATTACATCTATGAAGAGGCAGCAGGAATTGAAGAATTAAAGTTCTTTAACCAACCCGAAGGATATGTTGAACCTGATGGAAATGGTGGTTTTGAGTATATTTACCAATACAAAGACCATTTAGGGAATATTAGATTAAGTTATACTGATGAAAACCAAAATAACACAAATCCTGTTAGCTTAACAATTGTAGAAGAAAACAACTATTATCCCTTTGGCTTAAAACATAAAGGATATAATAACGTACAAAACGGAAGAGACCATAAGTTTGAATTCCAAGGCCAGGAAGCTCAGGAAGAATTGGGTCTGGATTGGATTTCGTTTAAGTGGAGGAATCATGACCCAGCAATTGGTAGATTTATGAGTATTGACCCATTAGCTGAAGATTATGTATATCAATCTCCTTATAATTTTTCTGAGAATAGAGTTATTGATGGAGTTGAGCTTGAAGGATTGGAGCATGTATCTGTTACAAGTTACGATGTGCGAAAAACAGATGTAGGTTATGTAGCCGTACAAACTGGTCAAAAGCAATATAGAAATATTGGAGATTGGTCTGGCACAAAGAAGATTGATTCATATTCTGTTTATGACCAAAATGGAAAAGTTATAAGAACTTCAACGGGTTCAATTGATTTGAGAAATAATGGTATTGATATTAATTCGGTTAAAAATCGTGAAGTATCATTTGGACAAGTCGTTGATTGGTATGCGAATTCTGATGATAGGGCTGCAAAAGGATTTAGAAGTTCTGTAAGGAATACAGCCTTAGCGGCATCCTTAATTGTTCCAGCTGCTGCCTTGAGTGAAGGTGTAACTGCATTTGGGGTTTTATCTCTTGCTTCATCAGTAGATTCATTTGTGGACGAAAACGGAAATGTACTTTCTGATAGGATTGAAAATAAAGATGCCAAATTAACGGTTAAAGTAGGAGGCCTTTTATTAAATGTTGGAGGCAAGGCATTAAACTTAAATGATATATTAAAAGGGGAAAATACTGTTTCAAACTTATATGAAGCTATTAGAGCCTATTTTACTATTTATGATAGTAAAGAAGGAATTAAAAATGCAAATAATGAAAGCGAAGAAGAAGATAATAAAGAATAAATTTAATGAATCAGGGAGGCAACATACATTTGTTTTTTATGTATTTATTCTCGTTTTTTCTATTATAATGTTAAATATTTATTTATTTAGTAATTTATTCTTTTCAATAATATCAGTATCCTTAACTCTAACTATTTATCATTTTCTTATAGGATATAGATTTTATAAAAATATTTCTTTTGGTAAAAATTCAATGCATATAAGCTACCCATACAGTTTTAAAAATAAAAATGAGATTATTTTTTTATATGAAAATGTATCAAAGGTTAAGGTTGTTTGGGGATATGCTAGTAATCAATCATTTATTAAGTTTTATATTGGTAATAAGAGGGTGAAATTTGTTAGTGATGAATGGGATATTGAAGATATTATTTTGATTTTAAATGGAAAATGTAATAAGGATGTTTTTGATTTTAATGCTTTTGAAATCATAAATAACCAAGAAAAAAAGAGGTCAATAAATTAGAGTTAAATGAAAAAAATAATATTATATATAATAGCATTTCTTTTTACGATAAATTTACAAAGTCAAACATTAAAAGAAATTGATTCTATTTCTAAAGAGTTTTGTAAATATTTAAATACAATAAAACATATTCAAAATGACCATACAAGAATCAATAATTTTTACCAAAACAAATTTGATGTTTATCTGGAAAAATTTGATACGGAAAAAGTAGACAAAATTGGGCAACAACTTTTTTATAGGTTACAAAGAAATTGTTTGGACTTCTGTCAATTGCTTGAAAGATTGTATCCACCCAAGGAAAGTATTTATAGGACAAAGAAAAAGCCAAAAACTAAATTAACGAATTTAGAAATTGAAAGATTTAAGAATAAGAATAGATTTAAATATTTAGAAAACAATGGAAATGAAACTCATGTTGAGATGGCCAATAATTACTGGAAAGATGTTTTCACTGATTCAACATATTCTATGCTAAAATATAAATGGGTTAGTGATTTTGAGTTTGAATTAGTGTTTGTAGAGAGTAATAATGAAATAAGAACAGCTTATAGTATCACGGGAGATAAGTTTATATATGGAGTGATTGAAAAGGGTGAAAATTATTATTTGATTAGTTCAAAAATCGAAAGTCAAAGCCATTATGAATTGTTTAAATTATATTTTGACTAAAACTATGGGTAAAGATAATAACTTTTGAACAGCTTACCAATTGATTTTGATTCATAACCAATGCTAATATAAATTTAAAATGAGTGTACTTCGGTATGCTCATTTTCTAAGCACTCACTAAGCAAAACTACAACAAAAGGGTTCCAAAGTTGGAACTTTCCAGTAAAGAAAGGGCTTTACAAGAAATAGCGAAAAATCTATTTTTTGTAAGCTCTATTTTTTTGTTTTACAAAATTTCACAAATAGAAAATGCTATAATATTTTTTTTTACCAACATCAAAACCGTAAAATCTGCAATTACGCTACTAAAATAAGGAGTTTTAGTAGAAATTAAGCAGTATGTTTTATACAAGCGTTAAAGCTTTGGTTTATTCTTATTCTATTTTCCCTTGCTTGTTCTATCCGTTCTTTATACATGTATTTATCAGGTATTTTACCTTTGAGAATATCAATGGGTCTTAACCCGGTATGTTCGGTGAAATAACGTTCATAATTATAATAATGAAAAAATCGTTCTAGGCTAAGTAAGTGAGATTTAGTATTTAGAGAAATTTTTCCATTCATAAATTCAGTTTGTAAATGCTATGCGTACTTTCAGACATATTGTTAGGATACGGAAACTCATCGGTACGAGCTGTAATCTTAGAAACTACAGGTGGTGCAATTATGTTATTAACCCAAGAAATTAGTTCTCCTTTATTTTCAGAACCACCATCAGACAAAATATTGATTGGGTCTTTTTTGTCAAACAAATTATGCTTATCAAAAGTCTCTTGAAAAAGATTTTTGATAAATTTACTTCCTGCTTTTCCTGTAGTCGAAGTATAGTGCAAAATAGCTTTAGAATAATTGTCTTTAACAAAAGCTACTGCTTGCAAACCATCTTCTACGGTATGTACATAAGTTATATCTACCCCCGCTCCCGCTCGATTGCATCGAGTGGTGATAGATGTTTTTAACACTCAAAATCAAGTCTTAGATAGGAAAAACAGAATAGAAAATATACTTTTTAGTTACAACTGAGTAACTTTCCTTATAAAAAGCACATTTATTAAATGCTTTGTTGATTGCTATTCTGTTAATTATAGCTTCAGCAATATGGTAAAACCTAATTATGAAAATGATTTTTTATGTTTATTCCAATGTTGTAAAGTTCGTTTAGGTATTTCATTAAGTTGCTTTGTACTCAACATTCCTTTTGAATAAATTAATGGGTGATAGTTTCTCTTGTAAGGAGACGTATTCATTGCTTTTTTAGTAAAGGCACATGATAACTTATGTGTATTATTTATTAATTATTTAATTTAAAAAACTAAAATAAGAATTTGTCATCAATAAGAATTTTCCTATTTTTACAGGAGTATAAAAAAATTAATGTGAAAAAGATATATTTTTTACTAATACTTGTAGTATTGGTAAGTTCTTGTAAAACAGTCCGTATAAATAAACAACCGCAAAGAATAGCATCATCTGCTATTGAATTTGGAACTATTGGAGAATTAAACTCCAACTTAGAGATTAACGCTTTTCAAACTAATGCAATACCTAAGTATCAAGAAAAAATTCGAGTTCAAGTTGCTATTGTACTACATAACAAATCTACTTTTAATGCGTTAAAAAAAGCTTCAAAATTACAAGGGAAAAACGTGGCTATTAAATTTATAGATTCACTTGCAAATAAACCAAAATATGTATCCTTTCAACTTATAGATTATGTTTCAATTGTAACGCAGTTAAATTCCGAAAAGAATAGTTCAATTATAGAACATTTAAAAATTGCTCCAAAGTCTAGGTTGGTCACTACTATTTCAATAAATTTTAGTAATCCGTTATTAAAAAGTATTGAAAGTGCTGAAGAAATTTACCTTGTAAATAACAAACATAAAAAATATGGCTTAGCACTCTATAAGAGTAACAAGCTATATAAAACCATTGAGTTAACAAGTAGTACTATTTTTGCATATAAGTTGTCATCTTTTTGTTGGACTTTAAATAAAAGAAAAGAACCTATACTGATTAACGTAATAAGTGAAAATTTAGAATGTAAAAACAAGACCTATAGCTCTTATCAAAAAGCGTTGCCAAAAGAACAAAAAGTAAAATTTTAATACATGAAAAAGATATTATTAATTTTAAGTTTTATCGTTGTTATTTTAATTAGTTGTGAAGAAATTTTTTATGAAGACGATATTTCAAAAGACACCATAGGGCTAATTGCACCTAATGATAACGCTATATTTGATATCCAAAAAGTATTACTTAATTGGCGTTCTATTGAAGGAGCTGAGCAATATCAATTACAAATAGTAAGCCCCTCATTTTTAAACTCAAGTAGGTTGGTTAAAGATACTATTTTAACCACCACTACGTATGAAATTGAATTAGCCCCAAATGAATATCAGTGGAGAGTAAAAGGAATTAACAGTGCTTATGAAACTGCTTATAGCACTAATAGTTTTGAAATTATCACCTTAAACCCTGAGGATATAATAGAGTTATTAAGTCCTGATAATGAACTTATAACCAATCAAACAGAGCAGCTCTTAAAATGGAGCGTTATAGATTATGCAGAAAAATACACTATCCAAATATGGAACCCTAATACAAGTGGAACATTAGTACAAGAGCTAGAGGTTGAAACTACAGAGGCTACCGTTAATTTTGGAGAAGGGAATTTTGTATGGCAAGTAAATGCCATTAATAACGATAAAAGTACAGCATATACATCACGCTCACTTCTGGTAGATAGCACAGTTCCTAACACGCCTCAACTCGAAAATCCAGTAGATTTATTAGAAACATTAAACAGTACTATTAATTTTTCTTGGCAACGTGAAGCCATTGAAGGAAGTATAGAAATGGATAGTTTATTTGTATATAAAGATATAGCATTAACACATGCTATTTTTAAAGACAATGTAACAACTAGTGAAATTCAATTGGTTTTAGAACCTAATACTTATTACTGGTTTGTAAAATCGTATGACCAAGCGGGAAATAAAAGTGAAAGTAGTACTGTAAATTCATTTATGATACTTGAAGGTATCGAAAATAATACAGTAGAATTAATTGTTCCTGAAGATGCTTTAATAACCAATAATAGTACACATTTATTTCAGTGGAATCCAATAGAAAATGCAGATGAATATAGTATTCAAGTATTACAAAATGACGGAACAAATACGGTGATATTTGATATTACTACAACACAAACAGAAAAAGAAATCACCTTGCAAGATGGTGCTTATCTATGGCAAGTAAAAGCAATGAATGAGTATTCAGAAACAGCATTTTCAGAAAGAACTATCTTAATAGATACGCAAACTCCAAATACACCTGAGTTAATTGCTCCTGTAAATGAACATACACAACTAGAAAAAATTATTCATTTTGAATATAGTAGAATCCTTAACGAAGGAAGTACCGAAATAGATAGTTTGTTTGTTTATGCAGATGAGAACTTGACAGGTTTAACCTTAAAAGCTGAAGTTATTAATAATAATCACTACCAAGAATTTGAGGTAAGTACATATTATTGGTATGTAAAATCTTATGATAAAGCAGGGAATGAAAGTAATCAAAGTGAAGTTCGTTTATTTACTATTGAAGCTAATTTTTCAGAAAGCGAAGTTGAATTAATTACGCCACAAGATGAGCTAATAACCAACAATGCACAGCAAACCTTTGAATGGTCACCCATTACAGGAGCTATAGATTACAGAATGCTTATTCATACGGTCAATAACAGTGCTCTAATTTTACAGGATTTTACACTTCCTATAACAACAAAAACCGTAACTTTTGAAGATGGCTATTATACTTGGAAAGTAAGAGCTCAAAACGAAAGTCAAAACACGGTGTATACCTCTAGAAATATTTTAGTAGATACAACTGCTCCTGAAAAAGCAACATTAACAAACCCTGCTGATCAAGAAATAACTAATAATACTACAGTACAATTTATCTGGTCATTAGAAGAAAATATAGGAAGTGAAGAATTAAGCACTATTAGTGTTTATAAAGATGCTACTTTGAACGATCTATTGTTTAGTGAAGAGTTAAGTGAAACATCCTTATATAAAGACATTACTCCTGGAACCTATTATTGGTATATTGAAGTTTTCGATGTCGCAGGGAATAGCAGTGGGCAAAGTGATGTATTTTCATTTACTATTGAATAAAACGTGAAAAACAAACGAAATATCTATTTTTTAGTACTAGCAGTTCTTATTGTTTGGGGACTCATCGGCTATAAAATATATGATGCCATAAAACCGAATGAACTTATTATAAATGCAACGGATGAATTAACGGATTTTAAACCTGAAGAATTGAAAATACAAGATACATTTTCAATTCAACCAATCTATAGAGATCCTTTTTTAGGAAAAACCTTTATTAAAAAAAGACCTTTTGCAAAAAAAATAAGTAACGCTCAATTAATGGAGGAAGATTCTTTTCCTTTAATTCAGTTCAACGGAATTATTGCACCTAAACAAAAAGGAAGAGAAACATTGTATTTAGTGGTTATCAATAAAAACCAATATTTCTTTTCTATAGGACAACAAATAGATGGTGTTAAATTATTAAAAGGAACAACTAAAAAGATTACGTTGCGTTATAAAAAAACAAAAAAAGAGTTCTTCATAAATCAATGATTTGGTGGCTACATAAAAAAATAAATGCTGGGGCATTGCAATACACGTTATTTATAGCTGTATTAATAGCCATTCTACTAGGTAGTTTCTTAACCTTAACCTATGTGCAAAGTCAATTTAAAATTCAAACTGATTTCCGTGTACAAAGTATTAAAAATGCTTCAATTGGGTTTGATTATGTATCTTATAAAGAAATTGCTTTAGATCAAGATACAGAAGTGGTATTGGACAAAACAATTGATAGTAAACTCGTTCTTAATAAAAAATATTGGGGGATTTTTGAGATACTTACCGTAGCATCAAGTGTTAAAAATGCACCCTTTTACAAAATGGGTTTACTTGGGGGATATTTAAAAGACAAACCTGCTCTTTATTTAAAAGAAAACAATAGTGCTTTGGTACTCGTTGGAAATACTAAAATTGAAGGGACTGCTTTCTTACCAAAGAAACAGGTGAAAAGAGGTAATATTGCAGGGCATTCCTATTATGGAAACGAGTTAATTTATGGGCAAGAATTAAGTAGTACAGAAACTCTCCCTGAAATTACCAATAAAAAACACCTTGAATTACTCTCTAAAGGACTCACAGGAAATTCCAATACAGTTCCCTTAGAATTAGTTGAAGGTATGAATGAAATTAATTCTTTTGGATTGCCAACAAAAGAATATAAAACAATCCATATTTTAGAATTACATCATCTTGAATTAACAGGGAACTATCGGATTCAATCTGATTCAATCATTAAAATTTATTCTACTGCATATTTAAAAGATGTACTACTTATTGCCCCTCACATTGAAATTCTAGACAATGTTAGTGGGAATTTTCAAGCCATTGCTTCTAAAAGTATTCTTGTTGGAAAAGATTGCAGACTTGATTATCCAACTGCATTGGTTGTATATGAAAAAAAACAAGAGACTTCAAAGAAAAAAACTCAATCTAAGATTATCAATCAATTAACCATTAATTCTAATACATCTATAAAAGGTGTGGTTGCTTTCTTGTCTGAGAATACATCTTCAAATTATAATCCACAAATTCGTATTGAAGAGAATACTTTAGTCTATGGAGAAGTCTATTGTGAAAAAAATCTAGCGTTGAAAGGTACAGTTTTAGGAAGTGTTTACACCGATGCTTTTATTGCAAAACAATATGGTTCTGTATATCAGAATCATATTTATAATGGACAAATATTAAATTCTAAATTACCACCAGAATATATAGGGCTACAATTTAAAAATACAACTTTAAAAGTCTCAAAATGGTTGTATTAAAAAAAATAAAAGCGGCTACTTTAATTGAAACAATTACAGCTTCTGTACTGATTGTGATTGTTTTTTCTATTGCCTTATTTACCCTTAACAACGTCTTTCTATCCACTATTAAAAGAGATACAAGTGGTATTGAGAATCATATCTATCAACTGGAGTATAGGTACAAAAATAAGTTGCTTTCAATTCCATTAACTGAAGAATTTAACAATTGGGAAGTGTCAGGAGTATATATTGAAGAAAATGGATTGCAATGGTTAGAGTTGAAAGCCATTCATTCAAAGTATAAAAATGTTGTAACCAAAAGAATTGTACGTGTTAAAAATTAAAAAAACAGCAAGTTTTACCCTAGCGGAGATGTTAGTAGTACTCTTACTAACTTCTATTGTGGTTTCAATGGCAATAGTTATTTTAATGATTGTTCAAAAAGAAATGAAAAGTATCCAAGCTAATTATAAAAACAATACAGAGTTAAGAACATTGGAACAAGCTCTATGGAAAGACCTAAGTTCACATAGAGTCTATTACGACAGATTAAAAGGGCAACTTATCGCTATGGCTGTAAACGACACTGTTGTTTATCAATTTAAACCTACTTATATTGTAAGAAATACAGATACTTTAAACTTGAGTATTCTTGAGAAAAAGTACTTTTTAGATTCAAAAATTATTGAATCCAATGGGGAAATAGATGCATTAGAATTAATATTCTCAAAACAGCAAAATCAAAAAAAATTATTTATTTATAAAAATAAGGCAGCAACCTATTATATGAACAAAACAAATGGCATTTAATTTAGAGAACATACCAACATCTAAAGACTC
The DNA here is from genome assembly GCA_027066745.1 of Flavobacteriaceae bacterium. Lineage (GTDB taxonomy): Bacteria > Bacteroidota > Bacteroidia > Flavobacteriales > Flavobacteriaceae > Aureibaculum. The sequence goes on along the minus strand of JAMONB010000268.1, from coordinate 11,936 downwards.
CAAATCAAAAAGTAATTCGTCTATTGAGGAGTTATTAAAAAAAGAAATTACTCTTTTTGGCACTTCATTTTCTAACAAAAAAAAAGAAGCTTTATATACAGAGTTAAGCGTGCTTTTAAATGCCGGAATTACACTTAAAAATTCTTTAGTACTTATTGCTGAAGAACAAAAAAAAGAAAAAGACAAAACACTTATTGAAAACATAACCAAAGAACTTATTTTAGGAAAAACCTTGTCTAATGCAATTAAAGAACAACAACAATTCTCAGAATATGAGTATTATTCATTAAAAATTGGAGAAGAAACAGGAAATCTAATAAAAGTGTGTACTGAATTAGGGCTGTTTTACCAAAGAAGAAATACCCAACGAAGGATTATCTTAAATGCACTTTCATATCCCCTTATTGTAATGTTCACAGCACTATTAGCAGTAGTGTTTATGTTACAATTTGTAGTGCCGATGTTTGTCGATATTTTTAGGCAAAACAAAGTAGAGCTTCCTTGGATTACTAAAGTAATTATTTCAGCTTCCGAAAAATTAAATAATAATGCGCTGTATATTGTGCTATTTGTAGTACTTATCTTTGTGTTTAGAAAATTAATTTCAAAAAAGAGTTGGTATCAAAAATGGGCATCGAAATTACTTTTGAAAATCCCTTATTTTGGAGAATTGATTCGGAAAATTTATATCTCTCAATTTACCCAAGCAACCTCGCTACTGGTGAGTGCTAAAGTCCCCCTACTTAACTGTATAGAACTCACCAAAAAAATGATTGCTTTTTACCCGTTGCAGCAAGCTTTAAAAGAGGTTAAAAAGGATATTATCCAAGGAAAAGAATTTAGTGAATGTATGAGTAAACATTCTATCTTTGATCGGAAAATGATTTCTCTGTTAAAAGTTGCTGAACAAACTAACCAAAATGAATATATTTTTGAAAGACTTACCAAACAATACAACGACGATATTGAATACCAATCAAAATTACTGAGTACAGTCTTAGAACCTCTAATTATTGTCTTTTTAGGTGTTTTGGTAGGAGTTATTTTGGTGGCTATGTATTTACCAATGTTTAAATTAAGTACTGTGATTAGGTAATTTAAATATTTACTATTGCTGTACAATCCTTTGAAGCAATAAAATGCACTCCAAATAATTTTTATTTGTTCTATACTGTTTTTTCTTTTCGAACTGTACAGAAACTACTTTCCCAAATTTTCGTTCTTGTTCAAGGTGGTAAATCAATTTCAAAATATTATTATAATTCCCACGAATTGCTAATGTATAGGTTTCTTGTAATGCATTATCTAGCTTAAACTGATGCGGGTCGTTAAAATTAATAACTGCAAGGTCATTAGCGTTTGAAAATTCATTGATAGCTGCTAGTAAATTATTCTGAAAAGAACCTTCTACTATTAGTTGATGTCTCTTTAATAGCTTTGTATAATAAGTATCCTCTTGCTTAATTTTCTGGATATTTTTGGCTACATTAGAAAACAATGCTGCTTGTTGTTTTTGAGCTTTGTATTCTTTTTTAGCTTCTATTGTTTTTGAAAATGCAAACAGATAAGCTATCCAACATAAAAGTAGGAAACCAAGGCCTAAAAAGCGGTATTTCTTTTTTAAACTCATTGCATTACCACTTTTATATGAAATGATGTCTTCTTTGATTTTTGTAATCCATAATTAATGATTTCAATAGATTTTACCCAATCCATCGCTTCTAGATCATTAATCCATTTCGAATAATCATCGCTATTTAAACTAATTCCTTTAACTATAATTATATGCTCATCTAGTAGGAGTTTCTTTTGATTTTCAACTTTTTTTAAAATAGGCTGATACATTAAGGTTTTTAACGTCGCTGTTGTTGGTAAGGATATTCCTATTTGATCTAAATAATAAGCTATTTTTGAGGAAGATAAATTTACAATTTGATGTGCCAATTTTTTCTTATGTAACAGCCCTTCATTTAATTTAAGAAATTTCTCCTTTGTTACTTGTCCTAGCTTAGTACTCTGGGACAATGCAACATTTCTTTCCGTATAATAATTAAATAAAAAAAAGTTAATCAGTAGAGTAGTTAATAAAATACCTAATCCAAGTTTTAATCCATTTATAAATATATTATTTTGAATATATCCTTTTAATAACGATTCATTTTCTTGCCTGTAATTTGTATTTGTAGAATCTAAGCCCGAAAAATAGCCTATAGTTGAGGCTAAGCCTAACATCTCGCTATTGGATATATTCAACCCATTTATTGGATATTGTTTTTTTATATTAGATTTATAACTAACAAGCGAGGTTAACTTTCCTTTATTGGTACTAAATTTAGTATTACCAGTTTGAAATTCACCTGATTCAATAAAGGGTAGTAAATTTTTAAGCGAACTATTCCCTAAAGAAAACCCTATAATATTTATTTGAAACTTCTGATAAGACTTTAATAAAATATCTACAACCTCTTTTCTGCAAATTGCAACATAGGTATGTTGTTCTAATTGAAGAATATCATAATAAAAATCGTTTATTATTATATTAGTATAGGAAATCTTAACAGCTTTAGCATTGCTTAGTTCTTTAGGTATTATTTTAGATAAAACTTGATTGTTATTTATCGTTAAAAAAAGATGTTGGCTCTTAGAAGTACTATTTACAACTTGTTGAATTTCATTAAGTAGTGTGCTTTTTTCAATTTCAAAAGCTGTTTGCTTCTTTTTTAAAAGGAGCAACCGTATGCTATTTTGTCCTTCTGAGCTTTGATGTTCAACAGCACCATAAGTATTTCCAAATTTGATATGTTTTAAAAGTCCTTTAAACATTTAATATATTACTGTTGGTTTAATTAAGACAACTAATTTCTTTTTAGAATCTTCTCTTTTGTGACTGCTAAAAAACCATTTTATTATGGGGATTCTAGCTAGAAAAGGAACTCCTGTACCAGAACTTCCATTCACTTTTTCTTCAAGCCCTCCCAAAATTATTAATTCTTGATCTTTCACCCTTACAATGGAAGTGAATTGACGAGAATTCATACCCGGAGGAGCATCTGCATCGATTTTTTCTCCATTAAAACTAGATTGAATCACATTGATTTCCATCGTTATTTGTCCATCACCAGAAACTAAAGGTTTTAAGTCAATGGCTAATTGTGCGTCAATAGGCTGATAATTCTTAATTTCAGAAGCTTGAGGAATTTGTGAGCCATAATAATTTTGATTCGTAACCACATAATAGGTAGTTTCACCAATAGATAAACTGGAACGATGCCCATTTAAAGTAGATAATTTTGGAGTTGAACGAACTTTCACATCTCCATTAGATTCCATTGCTTTAATATTCATATAAAACTCAGGTAAGACTTTTCCAATATTTAAAGATCCAAAACCATTATTATTACTTATAATTTTATTAATCTCTTTAGAACCTATAGTCATATCTGTCGTTGGAAACGTACTCCCCGTTGTCTTAGACACTTCATCTCCAATACCCCAGCTAATACCTGTTTCAACCGTTGCGGAACGGTTTATTTCTAAAATCATTACTTCAATAGTAATTACAGGAATTGGTTTATCAATATACCTGACAAAATCTTTAAATTTTTGAATTTGCTGACTCGCACCATTGATAATAAAACTATTGAGCTCTAAGTCTGTTTTTATATCTAAATCTTTTGTAACTGCTTCTGGAAATATCGTCAATAACCCTTCATTTGGTGAAGTGCTATTTCTATTTGAATTTATTGTATTATTAGTTGGTCTATCGTTCCTCGAACTAAAATTAACACCATTGGTTCTACTACTATTATTAGTAGTACTACCATAACCCATATTTTGATTATAGTTTGTATTCTTATTAAAATTAGATCTAATTGTGTTTCGTTGTGTACCTCCTTGATTATTCATAATCTCAATGGATCTGTGTAATAAAGGGACAATGACTGATTGGCGTACTGAAATATCTTCCTTTTTTCCAAAATAAAAGATATTGTCGTTTTTTTTATACCCAAAAGCTGTAGGCTCTAACATTGTTGTTAATAATTCCTCAAACGCTATGTAACTATTCTTAATGGTTGTTTTCCCGATTTCTTTAAGTGGGGAGGCAACAAACAAATTAATGTTTAAATCATAACTTACATCTTTAATTATGGTTGCTATCTCTATATCCTCAAAATCTACTTCTAAATCTTTGTTAACAGAGTCCAAAACTTTGTAATAATAATTTGCACTTGAGCTATCTTTTTTAGGCTTTGTTCGTTTTCTATTTTTGTTAGTACTTATAGGTGATTCATCTTGTTTTTCAACTAAGAAGTAATTATCTTTAGTCCTACTCACTTTCAAATTGTTCGAAAAAGCAATTTTATGAAGTGCGGACTCAAAAGGCATTTCTTTTATATAGGCCGAAATTTTTTGATATTGAATATCGGGTGTAAATACAATATTATTTCCTGTTTTATTTGTAATTTCTTTAAAAGCTACAAATAACGTATCTTGTTTTAAGTCAATTGTAAATAAATCTCTCTCTTTTATATATTGAATAGGTATATTTCTTTGTTGGAATTGTTTTTTAACAGGTGTAATTTTCTTTATTGCTAAAATGTTACCCGTAATATCAATAGTTAGTAGGTATTCTTTACAAACAAATAACAAGACATCTATTACAGTAGCATTGGTAAAATTATTGGTAATGACCATTTTGTTTAAATCATTTGCAATATGCAAATTGATGTTATGTGCTTTGGCAATGGTTCTTAAAAAATCAGCTACCACAACATTACTTACATTAATATCTACCTTTTCATTAAGCCCTGGACTGTCAATGATTATACTTTCCAGTTGGTTGTGTAGTTGAATTAAACGACTATTTTGACTGTATAAACAGCTAGAGCTTATACTAAATATAAAGGCGATTATGACTGTTTTTATAGCTCTATTTTTTTTCATTACTTTATTGAGTTAATAGCATGTATACTTCTTCTATGGATGTTTCTCCTTGCTCAACTAGTAGCAAGGCATTAGACTTTAAGGTTGAAACCTTTTCTTTTTTTAAATACAAATCAATATCTAAGACTTCTTGTTTGATTTGACCAGCTAAGTATTTGGTCATTGGAATGATTTCATAAATGGCTTTTCTTCCACTATACCCTGTATAATAACAATTTTCACATCCAACAGCGGTGAAATGGTTTTTTAATGTACTTGGAATGTCAACTCCCTTTGGTAAAGCTTCTTTAGTAACTTGTACCTCTTTTTTACAATGAGGGCATAATTTACGTACCAAGCGTTGTGCGATACTAATATTTAATGTACTTGCTATTAAAAACGGTGGAATTCCCATGTCAATCAATCTAGAAATGGTTGCCCAAGCTGAATTGGTATGAATGGTTGAAAGTACTAAATGACCTGTAAGAGCTGCTCTAATTGCCATGTTTGCTGTGGCAACATCTCGTATTTCTCCTACCATAATAATATCAGGGTCTTGCCGTAAAAATGTTTTTAGCGTACTAACAAAATCTAATCCAATGCTTTCTTTTAATTGCACCTGGTTGATTCCTTCCAAGGTATATTCAATAGGATCTTCAATGGTTAAAATATTGGTGGCATCGTTATGTAATTCTTTTAATGTTGCATAAAGCGTGGTTGTTTTACCCGACCCTGTTGGACCAGAGATTAACACAATCCCATGTGGATTTTTGATGCCTTCTCTATAAATTGCTAGTTCTTTTTCTGTAAACCCTAAAGATTCTAGTTGAATGGCATTGCTATCCTTAGAGAGTAGCCTAAGTACAATCTTCTCTCCATGTAATGTTGGTAAGGATGATACACGTATGTCAAATTCTAAAGTATTGGTATCAATACTTATTCTCCCATCTTGAGGTAATCGCTTTTCAGAGATATCCATTCCTGCCATAATCTTAATTCGATTCACAATAATAGGGTATTCACTTAAGGTGATAACATATTTTTCTATCAATTTCCCATCAATACGATAACGCACTTTACTTGTTTTTTCGAAAATTTCAAAATGTATATCACTACTTTCAATACTTTGGGCTTCTAGAATGACCTTTAATAAAAAATCATCTGAATAATGTAAAGATTCACTTACTAAAGAGTTATTTTTTCGGTAATTTTTTAAAAGATATTGCCTAATATTTTCTTCACTTTCTTGAATCAACTCAACTTTTCTTCCAAGTACAATTTCTAACTCTTGTTGTAAACTTTTAATATCTAATGAAGCTGTTTTAAATATCAATACACCATTATTACTAACGGGAACTATCTTATAATTATAGGCTTGTTCAGTACTTATTAATTGGGCTATATCCGTTGTAATGTTAAAATTAGAAGATTCCTTTTTCATATCATATATAGATTAGAAAATGAAAATATCTTATTAAGTATTATAACTCCCATAACAAATAGCGCTTGTAACCCTGCTAAAGGAACTGTTTTATAGTTCCACCTGCTTTTAAATAATAAAAAAACAAGTAATGAAAAAAATAAAGAGAATGAAAATAACACCAAAAATGTAATAGTAGGAAAACTCAGAGCCATCACTATAAAAAATAAAAGGTCACCCCATCCAAAAGTTTGATTAAATGATTTTTTAAAAATGATTTTTGAGAACAACATAAGTATCGTTAAAAGAACTCCAATGAAACTTAAATTAATACCTGAACTAATCAAAAATTGAATAAGATTCGTATTGCTTATATGTAAAGATGTTAATAACCCTCCAGAAATTAAAAACAAGAAACTATATACTTTTCGTTCTTTAAAATCTTGATAGGCAACCCATAAAAGGGAAATACCAGTTGTAATATATAACAGTATTGTTAATAGCAATTTTTTTATTCTTTTTAAGATTCTTTTTTTAATCTTTTACCACTTCTTTTAAACCTTGGTCTTGGTCAATTTCCCACACATTAAATATTCCGTCTCCATCAAAATCTGTAATAGCTGTTGCTCTTGCTTTAAATGCATTATTCGTTGCAGAAAGAATTTCATAATTATAATTTGCATTTCCATCCTGTTTTATTGTTTTAGGTAGTTCAAAGCCTATTTCATTAAAATCAGAGCTATACTTGGAATACATAAAAAAATGTGTGCGCTGGGTATTGTAAATATGTTTTAGTTGTATTTGAGCTTCTGTACTCTTCGCTCTAGCAATCAGCGGCATTAAACTTGGAATTGCAATCAATATTAAAATTCCAATAATAACTAGAACTACTAACATTTCTTGAAGGTTGAAGGCTGCGACTTTTTTACATTTTACACTCATAGCAGTTTAAGTATTTTTAGTCAAATTTAAAAAAATATCTTGATGAATGGCTACATTCTAAACTTTTATTTACATCCGTATTTTATAAGTAGGGATTTACCCTACTAAAGTAGGGATAAACCATAAATATTATTTTTTTATCAAATTTATAGTTTATAACTTAAATAATTTTTATAAATTTGGATTGAAAAAGTTAATTCTAAATTATTGCTATGAGTTTTAAAAATATTACTCTTAAATTAAAAAACTGCTGTTTTTTTGCAAAATTTCTCCATAACGGTTACTATTCATCATTATCTAATTAGTAATTATTTTCAGTTACCTTTTTTACATCTTTTAAGTTTTATTAAAAATCTATGAAAATATTATCTACTCTAATTTTCACATTAGTTTTATGTATTCATTTAAATTCTCAAGAACTACTAACCCTAATTCCACTTTCGCCTACAGTTTCTTGTCTGATGAAATTTGAGGAAGTTCCCATAAATAATTATACCAGACAACCTGATATATCCATTCCATTTTATTCAAAAAAATTAGATAAAAATTTAAACCTCAGCCTAAAGTACGGTACATTAGGGATAAAAATTAATGAAATTTCTAGATGGACTAGTACAGGGTGGTCAATGAAGATTAGTGGTATTATTTCAAGAACCATTGGGAATGTTTCCAATGAGTTTCAAAAGAGAATAAATTCATCAAAAAAAACTGGAGTATTACACAATTCTGACTTTTGGAATTATGACAATTTTTAGTATGTCCACTAAACTTAAACTTAATTGGAAAGCTAAAGGTTTAAATGCAGGTATGTATGACACCGAATTATATTATTTATATCAATTTAGTTTATTGGGTAATAGAGGTAGATTTGTAATTATTAATGAAAATGGAATTTTAGTCCCAAAACTTTTATCTAAAGATCAAAGTGTAAAAATAGAATTAAATTCAAACTCATCTAATCTTGAGATAATTAGCTTTACTATAAAAGATACATATGGTTATAAGTATTTATTTAACACTACCGAAAATATTGAATCCATACTAATAACTGCTAGTTTATCTCAAAATGGAGAAAGCTCTATTTCAGCATCAAGAGCTCAGGCAGTATATAATAACATTTCCTCTTGGCTTCTATATAAAATTAGAACTTCAAATAGCTATTCTACAGTTCAAGAATCATTTACAACTTCAATCACAACTACTGATAATATTACCACAACAAATACTACACCTGATTTTTTAAGCAATCCTTATAATTTAAATAAACTAAAGCTAAATTGTATTATTTCACATTTCGCAACAAATACTCAAACAAAAAAGCCATTAAAAATAACATTTAAGGATAGTACAAGTATTTATTTTGAATCCAGTATAAATCATCATGAAACTGGTGGAGCCGTACTTCAGGACCTCATCATAAAAAATAATTTGAATCAAGATATTAAAAGGTTTATTCTAACCTATAGTGAAACAGATAAATTATGGTTAGATAAAATAGATGAGAAAAATACAGGAAAAATGTTAAACTTTAATTAAAAATTTTATGAAAAGACAAATTGTAATATTAGTAAATATAATTATTATTAGCTCTTCTACTATATCACAAACTTTAGGTCATTTGAACGATATTAAATCACCTGAAGTTAGTGCTTTGCAACAAATTAAATTCACTCCAAATAATGATTACACAGGGAGGGCAAATATTGAAATCCCTATTTATACCATTAATTTAGATGGCCTTTTAATACCTATTAGTATTTCATATAATACAGGTGGAGTAAAAGTAAATTCTATATCAACACGAGTAGGGCTTAATTGGTCATTGAATGCTGGAGGCTTTATAAATAGGGAAATAATGGGAGATGATGATTTTGTTGGGCAATTAACTTTCGGGAGTAATTATTCTGGAGTAGCCGATGTTACTTTAGGTAATGGAGGATCGTTTGAATTTACTACCGCACCAACATCTTCCATATATACGAGATTTGGATTTTTAGGAGAAAATAATTATTATTTAGGATATGAGAGACCTAATTCTAGAATAGATAGACAGCCAGATATTTATTTCGTAGAAGCCCCTGGGCTTATAACTAAGTTTACAAATAAGTCTGATATGGAAATATTAGAATTAACTCCAACTGGTTCTAAATTCATTGCAACAGTTCAGAATTCTAGCAGCACAGAAGTATTTACTTACAGTAATTTTAACATAACTTCTTCCAAAGGATTTATATACAACTTTAATCAAAGAGAAAGCTCTTCAGATTCATTTATTAACTATCAAGGTGAAATAAATGAGCATGAAACTATAAATACAGCTTTTTGCTGTTCATCAGCATCAGGTCAAACATTTAATAGATTATCATCATTGTTCTTATCATATATTAAAAATCCATCAACAGGAAATATAGTTGAATTTCAATATATAGATAACCTAGTAGAAGATTTTAATTTAAGAATCGAAAGAGAATTTAAAATAGATGGCAGTTTTTATCAGCAGTTTGATCACTTTTCCGACTTTTTGAATGAAAAAATAATTAATAAAATCCTATTTAAAGAAGGAGAAATAGAATTTTATTATAATAGTGATAGAGATGATTTAATTGGTGCGAAAAGACTTACAAAAATTGAAATAAGAAATACTCATAGTGAAATTATTAAATCAATTCACTTTGTGCAAGATTATTTCACATCTTCAGATAATTGTAACGAACCAAAATGTTTGAGATTAAGACTCAATGAAATTTATTTTGAAGATAAAGATAAAAATGTTCTTCCGGGTTATAAGTTTGGTTATAATTCTAAAAAACTACCCAAAAGATATTCCTACAAACAAGATTTTTTAGGCTATTATAATTCAGCCAATGTTGATGGAACGTATTTTTATATACCAAGAATGTATTTTAAGGAAAATGAAGGGAAATATTCTTATATACCATTTAATATTCCGAATCAAGGGTATTCTACTTTATTTGGTAATTATTCATTAAACTCTGATATCAATTATTCAAAAGCAGCGTCATTAGAAAAAATTATATATCCAGAAAAAGGTTATGAAACTTTTGAATACGAGCTTAATTCTTTTATTTTTTTAGGAGAAGAAATTCAAGGTGGTGGCTTAAGGTTAAAATCTAATAAAATATTTAATTTCGATAATTCTTTAAAAAGGCAAAAAGACTATTTGTATGAAGATGAAAACGGTTCTAGCACTGGTAGCGTTTTATATTCTCCTCGATTTATTAAACTTAATCTTCCTCATTTTGTAAGTATTTCCCAAAGGAGCACAAATAACAATGAATTAGGTAGCTCATATGTTGGTTATTCTAAGGTTAAAATAAGTGAAAATAATAATGGTTATATTATAAATGAATACATTTCACCTAAAGAAATATTGAATGAATACCCAGCTTCCTATGCATTGTTTAATACAAATCAATTTACATCATTTGACATAGCTACAAATGCTTTCAATCTTGGACTCTTCCCAAATTTGTTTGAGAATATGGAAAATAAAAGGGGGAAATTAATTTCTTCTAAATTATATAGTTCGGATAATGTTTTAAGAAAAGAGTTAATTAATACTTACTCTTATGGTGATTTCGAAAGTATAATAACTGGGAGCTCACTTATTATGAGTACTTCTATTGGTGAAATTGAAGATATGATCTATGAACCATATGCACTGGTGATGTCAAAGGTAAACTCTGAACGTAATTTGTTAACAAATACAATTCAAAAAGAATACTTTCCTGACGGGGAATTGATTACCGAAAAAATAATTGTTTATGATAATGTTTTGCCTTTTATTAAAGAAATTACCTCTATTGTAAATGATAATCAACTGCTAAAGCAAAAGTTCTATTACCCATATAATCAAGAATTTTCAAGTTTAACAGTAATGACAGGCTTACAAAATCAAAACATTATTTCTAATGTAGTACAATCAGAAACATACAAAAATGATATTTTACTGTCTACCAAACGGACAAATTATAAGGACTTGGGAAATAATATTATACTTCCAGAAAGTATTCAAACAGCAAAAGGAGTACTTACGCCTACAAATTTATTAAAAGACCGAATAGTTTATCATAATTATGATGGTTTTGGTAATCCAATAGAGATTTCTAAATCAGATGGTACACACATTGTTTATATTTGGGGTTATAATGAAACACAGCCAATTGCTAAAATTGAAAATGCTACTTATGCAGATGTACAATCTTTTTTGGCTACTGCTCCTTACTATACTTCTATTGAAGCAATCCAAAACTCTTCAAATTTGGATAATGATAGAACAATAGATTCTTTTGATTTAAATGGAGCTATTATTTATTCTGGAAATGAAGGTACTTTAAGAGAAAACTTACATAATTTACGAACTGTCTTACCAAATTCACAAGTTACAACTTACACCTACGACCCATTAATAGGTGTAACAAGTATTACAGACCCACGAGGAGAAACCATTTATTATTACTATGATTCTTTTAACAGATTAAAATTTGTAAAAGATGCTCAAGGTAATATTTTAAGTGAAAACCAATACCATTACAAAAATCAACAATAGCTATGAAAAATATTGTTTTAAAAAAAGTATTAATACTATTTGGAATATTATTAATAACATCAATTGTAAATGCGCAAACAC
>JAMONB010000267.1 GCA_027066745.1 Flavobacteriaceae bacterium | reverse complement strand
CACCATCCCATTTTTGTAGTTTTTCTATACCGTCTTTTTTAGCAAAAGCGGATAATTGCTCAAATTCTCGCTGAGCAGCAGGTTTTGCCTTGGTCAATAGTTCATTTGAAAAGGACATTACTTTTTCAGGAGTTTCTGCCATTCGTTCTTCCAATACAAAATGAGCATGGGTTGTATAGCCTAATAGGTTAGCTCGTTGATGACGGAGTTTTACGATGTCTAATACAATTTGTTGATTGTCGTTTTTATTGTTTTGAAATGCTCTTGCACCAAAAGCTTTTGCTAGCTGTTCACGTAGTTTTCTGTCATTAGCATAGGTCATAAAAGGGATATAACTAGGGTAGTCTAATGTAAACATCCAACCTTCTGAATTTTTACTTTTAGCGATAGCTTTTGCAGCTTCAACAGCTCCTTCTGGCAACCCTTTGAGTTGGTTTTTGTCAGTAATATGCAATTCAAAAGCATTGGTTTCAGCCAATACATTTTCACCAAATTTCAAGGATAGTTTAGAAAGATTTTTGTCAATTTCTCTTAGAGATGTTTTGTTTTTGTCGTTTAAATTTGCTCCGTTTCTAGAAAAGCCTTTGTATTTTTTGTCAAGTAACGTATGTTGTTCAATGGTCAGTTCTAAATTACTTCTATTGTCATAAACAGATTTTATGCGTTTAAATAGCTCTTCGTTTAGACTCACATCATTAGAGAATTCTGAAAGCCAAGGTGATACTTCTTGAGCTATTTTTTGGATTTCATCATTCGTTTCTGCTGAATTCAAATTGAAAAATATTGAGGAGGCTCTGTCTAAAGTATAACCAGAAAAATCTAATGCTACGATAGTGTTTTCAAAAGTAGCTTCCTCGCTGTTTTCAGTAATCGCATCAATTTCAGCTTTTGCTTTGGCAATAGCTTCTTTAAATGCAGGTTTAAAATGCCTGTTTTCGATTTTAGAAAAAGGAGCAGTTGTATGTGGGGTGTTGAATGTTTCTAATAAAGGATTGTTCATATGGTTTGAAGTTTGAAGCTGGAAGACCGAAGCACGAAGTTTATTTTTGTTTTTCTCCCCTTCGGGGAAATCTGAGATTCAACGTAGTTAAATGCCGAAGGCAGAGGGGAATTTACTTTCTTAGTTCTTCAGCTGATTTATTTACTTTTTCTTTCAAACTTTCTTTATAGTCAAGAATAGTTTGTTGTACTTTTTTGTCAGCACTACCAATAATTTGAGCGGCTAAAATTCCTGCATTTTTTGCTCCGTTAAGGGCAACTGTGGCCACAGGCACACCACCTGGCATTTGCAAAATAGATAAGATAGAATCCCATCCATCAATAGAATTACTAGATTTTACAGGTACGCCTATCACAGGTAGCGGACTCATAGCAGCGACCATACCTGGTAAATGTGCAGCACCACCAGCACCAGCAATAATTACTGAAAACCCTCTTTTATGTGCGTTTTTGGCATAATCAACTAGCTTGTCAGGAGTTCTGTGAGCCGAAACAATATCAACTTCTGTTTCTATATTAAAATCGTGTAAAATACTTACTGCATCCTGCATAACAGGCATATCAGAATTACTACCCATTATAATACCAACTTTTGTCATAGTCTAATGATTAATTTTTTGTAATTTTATTGACCAAAGATAAGGACTTATCTTATTGTGAACTAAAGAATAACTGAAAATGATCTCTCTTTTTAATACGGTAGCTTCTTGGTTGTTGAAAAAAAGAACACATCAAATAGAACTTTTTTTAAAGTATCCTATTGATGTGCAACGAGAGTTGTTGATGAAATTATTAGGGGTTGCACAGAATACTGAGGTTGGTAAAAAATACGATTTTAAAAATATTTATACCTATAAAACATTTATTGAACGTGTACCTATTCAAAAATATGAATCTATAGAGCCTTTAATTGAACGTTGTAGAAAAGGTGAACAAAATCTATTTTGGCCTAGTCATATTGAATGGTTTGCAAAATCTAGTGGAACTACAAATGCAAAAAGTAAATTTATTCCTGTGAGTAATGAGGCCATAGAAGATTGCCATTTTAAAGCTGGGAAAGATAGTTTAGGTTTGTATATAAACAATAATGAGAATGCGGGTTTATTTAAAGGGAAAGGCTTGCGTTTAGGTGGTAGTAGTGATGTTTATAAAGGGAATAGTTCTCAATTCGGAGATCTGTCAGCCATTATTATTGAAAATATGCCTTTTTGGATGGACATTAGTAGTGCACCAAAGCATGAAACAGCTTTAATGAGTGAATGGGAAACTAAAATGGAAGCTATTCTCGATGAGGTTATTGATGTGAATATGACAAGTTTGGTCGGTGTGCCTTCTTGGATGTTGGTATTACTGAATAGGGTGTTAGAACGTACAGGAAAGGATAATATATTGGAAGTTTGGCCAAATTTAGAATTGTATTTACATGGAGGTGTAAATTTTAATCCTTACAGAGAGCAATTCAAAAAACTAATTCCTAAAAAAGAGTTTAAGTATTACGAAATTTATAATGCATCAGAAGGTTTTTTTGCATTGCAAGATCAAAATGATTCTCTCGATTTATTACTGATGTTAGATTATGGAATTTTCTATGAATTTATCCCTATGGATAATTATCAAGGAGAAGATTCAATTGCCATTCCTTTACAAGATGTCGTATTAGATAAAAATTATGCGATAGTGATTACCACCAATGCAGGATTATGGCGATATTTAATTGGTGATACCGTTAAGTTTACTTCTTTAGATCCTTATCGGATACGTATTACAGGAAGAACAAAGCATTTTATTAATGTTTTTGGTGAAGAGCTAATTATTGAAAATACAGAAGAGGCTTTAAAAAAAGCTTGTGAAAAGACAAATGCCCTAATGACAGAATATACGGTTGCACCCATATTTATGGAAGGCAAAAAACAAGGAAGCCATGAGTGGATGATAGAATTTAAAAAAGCTCCAAATGACATGGATTATTTTACGGAAATGTTAGACAACGCATTAAAATCAATTAATTCTGATTATGAAGCTAAACGCTATCAAAACATGACGTTAACGATGCCGAAAATTCATCAAGCAGAAAGCGGATTGTTTTATAGTTGGTTAAAGAGAAAAGGAAAATTAGGAGGGCAGCATAAAGTGCCAAGATTATCAAATAGCAGAGTCTTTATGGATGAGCTATTAGAAATGTCAAGGGTAGTAGAAAAATAAATTGTTTAAATAATGTGTGTTTAGCACAACTTATATTAATGAAATCAACAGAAAAAGAAGTTTCTTACCAGAGTACAAATTCATATTCAACATTAAATACATTGACCGATAAAACTAAGAATGTTTGGTTTGTTTGTCATGGTATAGGCTATTTAAGTCGGTATTTTTTAAAATATTTTAACACATTAAATCCCGAAGAGAATTATATCATTGCTCCGCAGGCAGCATCTAAATATTATTTAGGCTCAAAATATAGACATGTTGGTGCAAGTTGGTTGACCAAAGAAAATACAGCCAAAGAGACTGAAAATGTAATGCATTATTTTGATGCTGTTCTAGAGGCTGAAAAGCTACCAGCTAATGTCAATCTTATCGTTTTAGGATACTCACAAGGCGTTTCTGTAGCTACAAGATATGTAGCAAGTAGAAAAATAAAATGTAGCAGATTATTGTTGCTGTCTGGGGGAATTCCAGAAGAATTAACCCAAGTCGATTTTAAGTTTTTAGAAGGCAAAACAAAGGTTACCTTACTTTACGGCGATAAAGATGAATACTTGAGAGAATCATTTATGGTCAATGCTTTAAAACGTTTTGATAAGCTGTTTGGTGAAACTTCAAAAGTTATTGTTTTTGATGGTATACACGAAGTAAAAAAAGAGTTACTAGAGCAGTTTTGTTAGAGGTAGGAAGTTAGAACTTAATGTAAAAAACCAAATATCCACAAAGGAATTGCTAAGTCTACACATATACTTAATAGTTAAATGTCATTCAGCCCCGAAGATTCGGCAGTAATGAGGAACGAATGGAGTGAAGAATCTCCATTAATTTCAATAGAGATTCCTCCTATGTCGGAATGACATAGCGATGATAATCATACACTTATCAATTTTGTGTGTTTTTTGTTAAGTTGAACTCAGGTTAAAAAAAGTTAAATTATGCATTTTCAAAATAAAAGCTATGTAATTTCAAAATAAAAGTTATGTAATTTCAAAATATTTATATATATTTGTTGTTATTTATTCTGAACATGATAAAGAGACAGCAAGAAAAAATCATTTTATCTTTAGTTAACAAGTATCCTATACTTGCTTTAACAGGACCTAGACAATCAGGTAAAACAACGTTGTTAAAAAGTATTTTTCCAAAATACAGATATATATCATTAGAAAATATTGACAATCGTACATTCGCGACAGATGATCCAAAAGCTTTTTTACAAAAGTACGATGCATATGTCATTTTTGATGAAGTACAACGTGTGCCAAGTCTATTTTCGTATATACAAACTATTGTTGATGAAAGTAAAAAAATGGGACATTATATTTTAACAGGGTCTCAAAATTTTAATTTATTAGAGCACATCACTCAGAGTTTAGCTGGCAGAGTGATAATATTTAAACTATTCCCTTTTGACATTACAGAATTAAAAGAAGAAAATTTATTAGATAATAATTATAAAAAGCAGCTAATAAAAGGTTTTTACCCTGCAATTTATGATAGAAATTTAAATCCCTCAATTTATTATGCCAACTATATACAAACCTATGTTCAGAGAGATATATCTCAATTGATTAATATTCAAGATTCATATAAATTCAATAATTTTGTGAAGCTCTGTGCTGGTAGAATAGGACAAATATTAAATATAAATAATCTTGCAAAAGATTGCGGAATTTCACAACCTACAGCAAAATCTTGGCTTTCTATTTTAGAAAAAAGTTATATTTTATTTTTATTACGACCTTACTACGAAAATTTTAACAAACGCATTATCAAATCACCAAAGTTGTATTTTTACGATGTAGGTTTGGCTTCATACTTATTAGATATAAGAAGCGTAGAAGATATTACTGAAAATCAAAAAGGCAATTTATTTGAGAACCTTATTGTTGCTGACTTATACAAACAAAATGAGCATCAGTATCAATTAATGGAATATTGGTACTGGAGAGACTCTAATGGTAATGAAATTGACTTATTAAAAAAACAAGGAACTGTTTTTGATATTTATGAAATAAAATCAAGTACAACTATTTTACCAAAAATGATTAAAGGATTAGATTATTTCGATAAAATTTCTAATCGAAAAGTAAAATCTAAAACCCTAATCTATGCTGGTGATGAAAATCAAAATCGCACAAAGTTTTCAGTAAAGAGTTGGAAGTTATTAAACTAACCACCTTATCAGGCAGAGCCTAGGGGAATTATTTTAGATTAAGTTTTTCAATTTTTCAGGATTTTGATATGTGCTCCAAAAAAGTAATAGTTCAACAGTGTTTTTGTTTATTTGATAGTATAGTGTAATTTGTTTTATAATAGTAACTTTATAACTGCTAGAATCTTTATAACGCTTTTGAAATGTTTGTGGGTTTACTTTTAGAATATCTATAATCTGAGTCACTTTTTCAATAAACTGAATAACCTCTTTTTCTGACCATTCTTTTTCTAAATATTCAATATTTTGTAGGTAAGAAATGTTTGCTAATGGCGAGCTTATAATTTTATAGTAAGCCATGTTTTTGCTTACTTTTTAGTAGTATTCTTTCAAAATCTTCATGCTTACCTTCTTTTAGCTGTTGCCTAGAAATTTCTAAAAATTTATTGAGTTGTTCGTCTTGAAATTCTTGAAATTCTTCAGGATATAAATG
>JAMONB010000266.1 GCA_027066745.1 Flavobacteriaceae bacterium | reverse complement strand
GGAACCAAGACAAACACTTAATTTTAATGAAAAATAGAGCAGCTTAATTAATAATCGAAATTTAAAAGATTACTCTTGTTTTATAGGGGTCAAAACAAACTGCAAACAAATCTTAAGTCGAACTCAGGTTATTAGATAGTTTGACGGGTTTGGTTGATGATTTTTTTAGAACTGAAAAATAACTTTAAAACAATTACGTTTAAATATGGATTAAAGTTTAGAAAGTGTTATGTGATTTTAATAACTATCTGATTTGTTAATTTATTAACAAATATTTATGAAGTTAGACTAACACAGCTCAAAACCTATATAATATCAGTAATAGAAAGAATATGCCTACTTGAAGTGTAACTTAAGTTACCAAAATAGTGTATTCTTGGCATTTTAATTGTGTCGTATTAAACTTAAAACTTAAAATAGATAATTATGAGAAAATTTGCATTTTTAACATTAACCCTTGTATTAACCATTTTTACAGGATGTAATAATGATGATGATAATACAGCAGAACAAACAACATTAAGTCAACAAGAAACAGATGATTTAAAAGTTCTACGAGAAGAAGAAAAACTGGCTCGTGACGTTTATTTATTCTCTTATGATAAGTATGGAGAATCTATATTTAATAGTGTTGCAAGTAGCGAACAAAAACATATGGACAAAATGCTAACTTTATTAAATACATATGGTATTCAAGATCCTGCTTTAAGTGAAAGAGGCAATTTTACAAATCAAGAATTGCAAACACTATATAATGATTTAACTACAAAATCAGCAATTTCACTTATTGACGCATTAGAAGTTGGTGCTACCATAGAAGATTTAGATATTAGAGATATTAAAATATTTAAGAATAGAGCAACTAAAGCAGATATTTTAGATACATATGATAAATTAGAATGTGGTTCAAGAAATCATATGAGATCATATTATGGGAAATTGTTAACAAGCGAAGTTACTTATGTAGCTCAATATATTTCAGCAACGGAGTTAGCTGAAATTATTAATGCCAGTAACGAACAGTGTGGTAATTAAATACTAGAATCTTTTTTATTAAAAATTAAAGTGACTAAAACCTCAAATGAAAATTTGAGGTTTTTTTAAATACTTACTCCAAATAATGAACCAACAAGAGCCGTTAATCCCATAGCAATTGTACCCCAAAATGTAATTCGAACAACAGCTTTTGCAACATTAGAACCTCCTGCTTTTGCAGCGATAGATCCTAAAACTGCAAGAAAGAGGATTGAAAAACCATATAAATAGTATTCTAATTCATTAAGAGGTAAAAATAAAACAACAAGTAATGGCAGAGTTCCACCTACAATAAATGCAGATCCAGATGCAAAAGCAGCTTGCAAAGGCTTGGCTTCACTAATTTCATTAATACCAAGTTCATCTCTAACATGAGCACCCAAGGCATCATGTTCAGTAAGCTCTTTAGCTACAGTTAATGCGGTTTCTTCCTTTAAACCTCTTTTTTCATATATTTTAGCCAACATTTGAAGTTCTAATTCTGGCATTTCTTCCAATTCTTGCCGTTCTCTTTCAATATCTGCATTTTCAATATCTGTTTGAGAACTTACAGAGACATATTCTCCTGCAGCCATTGATAATGCTCCTGCAACTAAGCCAGCAACAGTAGCTAAAATTACAGGCTCTCTTGTTGTACTTGCTGCAGCTATCCCAATAGCAATACTTGCAGTAGATAAAATACCATCATTAGCACCTAAAACAGCAGCTCTTAACCAATTACTTTTATGAATGTAATGGTTTGCTAAATAATCATCTTCAATTTTGGTCATTTATTTTTTCTTTGTGGTTTTATAATTAAAGGGATAAGAATAGATTTTATTCAATAAGCCTTTTCTGTTTACTAAAAATAAAGAACGAAGCTAATCTTTTTTGTTGAGAAAGTCAAAATGTTATTTTTCAGTC
>JAMONB010000265.1 GCA_027066745.1 Flavobacteriaceae bacterium | reverse complement strand
AAAATTGGATTTTGATGATGCAAATGGTACGATCGACCTAACCAAAAGAGGTTTTACTGATCACGAGCATTTGGATGAAATGCAGTTGATTCATATGAATGGCCGAATGTATGATTATAATAATGGTAGATTCCTTAGTGTTGATCCGTTTATACAAGCTCCTACATCTACTCAGAGTTTGAATCCTTATACTTATATTTTTAATAATCCGTTGAGTGGGGTTGATCCTAGTGGGTATATTAGTGAAGGTGCATGTGGGCCAAATGATTTAGCCTGTCAGTGGGATCAAAGTATGGCTAGTGTTCTTGGAGTTAGCAGGGATGCAATTACGGAAATGTATAATGGAATTAGAGAACAACAACAAAATTCAAAAAGTGACAAATCTGATAATTCAGACAAAGAAAGCCAAAATGGTGGCGGTGTTTGGAATCGATTTTTTGGATGGTTAGGTTCTGATGCACCAGGTCCTATAGCTAATTTAAAAAGGGAAACCCCTGTTCATTTAGCAGCACAGATAAAATCAATTGATGATGCTTATGAAGCTGGAGAAATAAACAAGCCAAGAAGAGATATGGAAGTCTATAAAGTTATGCAACATGCAGGGAGTGTAAATTCATTGCCTTCTACAAAAGGTGATTTTGCTTTAATAGGAATTGAAGCTGGTTTAGCTGCAACGGGCGTTAAGCTTAGTCTTGGTAAAGGTGCAAGCAAAAAAACTTCTAGGACTGCAACACAAGCTGCTTCTGAAGAATTGTGTTTTGTTAAAGGAACGAAAGTTAAAACTCCAATTGGCGAAATGAATATTGAAGAAATAATGATTGGTGATTTTGTTTATGCTTTTGACTTAGAAAGAAATAAAATTGTTATTCGAAAAGTTATTAATATTCATAAAAACTGGACTAAAAAAATAGTTAATATTCAGATTGATGGTGAGGTAATATCTTCAACACTATTACATGAATACTGGGTACCAAGTGCTAATAAATGGATAGCGGCACAAAACTTAAGTGTAGGTATGCAAGTTCTCAATTCTGATGGATATCTATCTATAGTTGAAAGCATTAGCTATAAAGAATCAATTGTAGATGTTTTTAATTTTGAAGTTTCTGATAATCATAATTATTTTGTTGGTTATAAAGGTATTTTAGTACATAATGGCGAAGGGGACATATCTTTTGATGACTATAATCGTGCAAGAAATGAAGCATTAAATTGGCTGGATAAAAGAGGCTTCAAAGCTGAAATACAGACAATTGGAAAATTTGGAGATAACGCAGGGAAAGCTATTGGAATGCAGACAGCAGATAGAAAAATTGGTTTCAGGGTTGAATTTGATGAACGTAGTAAGGCACATATAAATGTGTGGGCAGGAAAAGAAAAGGGCCCTCACTTTAAATTTAATGGCACCCAAAAAAGTGTCGGTAATATTGTGAAACGATTTTTTTGTAAATAATTAAAGGTAATATAATATCGTGACATTTGAAAAAGAATTAATATGTGATTTAGATAAAATAATTGACATTAGTAAAATATATATTGAGAAATCTAACGATAAATACTTTGCCAATCTTGCAAAAATATTTCCTGTATTAGGTTCAAAAATCAACTGGAAAAAAGTACCTGAATCAATTGAAGAAGATGTACAAAGTGATGATTTTTTATCTCAAATAATTTTTTTCAAGAAAATATGTGAGAAATTTAATCTAAGTGAAGAATGTATTGTAATAGGAGATAGTGCTATTGATATTGCTATGTTAATGTCAATTGATGTTTTAAATTTATGTTTAATGAAAATTATTGAAATTCCTCAACATCTCTATGTTGTATCTAAAGATTATTCTTGGTGTTTTTCTTTTACAATGGAAGGCAATATGGCATTTGGTTTCTCTAATCGGTCACGGTAGGAACAAATAAAGACTGGGGTCTACCATCTAAATTTGAGTT
>JAMONB010000264.1 GCA_027066745.1 Flavobacteriaceae bacterium | reverse complement strand
AGTTGTTGCTATCTAGCCAAGAAATATGTTCAAATTTCTGAGCCCAAGTCAATAACTGATGCTTAAATTTAGTAGTGTTTTTGAGTGTTATTTTTTTTGAGGTTCTCAAACGAGTTAAATAAATTTTGTTAGGCTGTCTGACAAGAGTTTTTAAATTACGAAGAATGATCAGCAATAATTTTCCATTCTCCATCAATACGTTTCAGAATGATAGAAAATAAGCCGTCAGCATCACCAACAGTTCTTTTTAAATGATACTCACCAATCACTAAAAACACAGTATTTGCCAATTGGTCAAACTCTAATAAATTAAAGGTTAATGTACCTGTGTGCTCTTTTGTAGGATATCCTTTTTTATAGTTTTCTAAGGTGTTTTTCCATCCGTAGGTAATTCCGTTACTTCCTATAAATTTCAAACTATCAGATTTGATATAACCTTCCATAAAAGCTTCAAGATTTCCGTCAGACCAATCCTTAGCTTGTTGTAGCATCAGACTGGTAATTTCTTTTTTAGAAGTTTTGTAGTTTGAAGTTTCTTTTTGTGCATACCCGTTTACAGATAATAAAAAAATAAGCAAAAACAACAGTTTAAGATTTTTCATTCGACAATATTTATGGCTTAAGTTATTACAACCACCTATGTAGTTTTAATTTATAAGATTGCCACGTCACCTTTCAGGTTTTTCGCAATGACATTGATACTAATTTAACTATGTATTGATCTATTATCGGTTGCTGCTAGAGCTGCTTCTTTTACAGCTTCAGCATAGGTTGGGTGAGCATGACTAATTCTTGCAATATCTTCAGCAGAGGCTCTAAATTCCATAGCCACTACAGCTTCAGCAATTAAATCAGCTACACGAGCTCCACACATATGTACCCCTAAAACTTCATCGGTTTTTGCATCGGCTAATATTTTTACAAATCCGTCAATATCCCCACTTGCTCTTGATCTACCTAAGGCACGCATTAAAAATTGCCCACTTTTATAGTCAACACCAGCTTCTTTTAATTGCTCTTCAGTTTTACCAACTGCGGCAACTTCAGGCCAAGTATACACCACACCAGGAATCAAATTATAATCGATATGAGGTTTTTGTCCAGCCAAAGTTTCAGCAACAAACACACCTTCTTCTTCGGCTTTATGAGCCAACATAGCCCCTTTAATTACATCACCAATAGCATAAATATTAGCGATGTTAGTTTGTAAATGGTCATTCACTTCAATCTGACCTCTATCAGAAACAGTAACACCAGCTTTATCTAAGGCTAGTCCGTCAGTATAAGGTTTTCTACCTACAGAAACCAAGCAGTAATCACCTTTAAACTCAACAGGATTCCCTTTTTTATCATCGGCAGTAATGGTTACTTCTTTAGCAGAAGTTTCTACAGCAGTAACTTTATGCTTGGTGTAGAATTTCACTCCTTGTTTTTTTAATGATTTTTGCAATTCTTTAGAAAGTGAAGCATCCATCGTTGGGATGATTCTATCTAGATATTCAATAACAGAAACTTCAGCACCTAAACGTTTATAGACTTGGCCTAATTCTAAGCCAATAACACCACCACCAATGACAACTAAATGTTTAGGGATTTCTTTTAATTTTAAAGCCTCGGTTGAGGTAATTACACGTTTTTTATCTAGTTTGATAAAAGGTAATGTTGAAGGTTTTGAACCTGTAGCAATAATAGTATGTTTAGCTTCTATTTGAAGCTCTGTACCATCCGCAGAAGCGATAGAAATATGAGTAGCATCAGCAAATGAACCTAAGCCTTGATAGACGTCAATCTTATTTTTATCCATTAAATATTTGATACCCGCAGTATTGGTGTCAATTACATTTTGTTTTCTAGCAATCATTTTTTCAAGATTGGCTTTTACTGTGCCAGAAATTTCAATACCATGATCTTCAAAGTGTGCAATGGCATCATGATAATGGTGCGA
>JAMONB010000263.1 GCA_027066745.1 Flavobacteriaceae bacterium | reverse complement strand
TTTCACTTCACTCTCCACACCTTTAAAAGTAAGTTTTTGAGCATCTCTTATTACAGGAACCATTAATCCCTTAGGCCCAGAAACCGCTATTGATATATCTTGAAAATCATAAGACACTTTAAAATCACCATCAATCATTGAATTAACATCTGGAAATAGTTGTAATGCTCTAACCACAGCTTTAGTAAAGAAACTCATAAAGCCCAATCCAACACCATGTTTGGTTTTAAAATCTTCTTTATACTTCTTACGTAGATCAAAAATAGGTTGCATATTCACTTCGTTAAAGGTAGTTAACATGGCTGTTTCATTTTTAACAGCAACCAAACGTTGAGCTACTTTACGGCGAAGCATTGATAATTTTTTGCGATCGCTTCCTCTTGAGCTATCTTTTGCAGGTGTTCCCATACTTGGCACTGCATTTATAGCATCTTCTTTAGTAATTCTACCGTCTTTACCCGTACCTTTAATCGTATCTGCAGCAATGCCTCTTTCTACCAATACTTTTTTAGCAGCTGGTGAAGCACTTCCACTTGCATAGGTTTTTGAGGTTTCAGAAACAACATCTTTAACAGGTTCAGGGCTTGCGTGCTTCTCATCACTTTTTTCAGGAGTACTTCCTCCTTCAGGTTTAGCAGCGTCAGTATCTATCAAACAAACTACCGCTCCAACAGCAACAGCATCACCCTCTTCAGCTTTAAGTGTTATTATTCCACTTTCTTCCGCTGGCAACTCTAAAGTAGCTTTATCAGAATCTACCTCTGCAATTGCTTGGTCTTTTTCTACATAATCACCATCTTCAACCAACCAAGTTGCAATTTCTACTTCTGTAATTGATTCTCCCGGTGAGGGAACTTTCATTTCTAAAATCATACTCTAATTTTTTAAGCCCATCCTAACCTTCCCAAACGGAAGGAACTCCAAGCACTTTCAATATTTTTACTTTATAAATTCACTTATCTTATTATTCGCTCTACTTTTCAATTTCTTCCCTATGGGAGGAAGACGGAAGAGAGGAAAACACTTTATCTATAACTCTTTGATGTCTTCTTTTAAACCTCGCACTAGAACCTGCAGCAGGAACAGCGTAAAAAGGTCTAGATGCTACTTCTAGCTTCACTAAATCAAATCGCTGTAACATATAACTCCAAGCTCCCATATTTTGAGGTTCTTCCTGTGCCCAAACATAACTCTTTGTATTGCTATATTTAGTGATAACTTCTTGTAATTTCTCTTTATGTAAAGGAAATAATTGTTCTATTCTAACCAAAGCGACATCATCTCTTTCTAGTTTTTCTCTTTCAGCTAATAAATCATAATAAAACTTACCTGTACAAAATACAAGTTTTTTTACTTTTTTAGGATCAACCGTATCGTCTATTACCTCTTGAAACTCTTGATCATAAAAATCTTTTAAACCTGATACTGCTTTTGGGTGACGTAATAAACTTTTAGGCGTAAATACAATTAATGGTTTTCTAAAATCACGCTTTAACTGACGGCGTAATAGATGAAAAAAATTTGCCGGCGTGGTACAATCTGCTACAGTCATATTATCATTGGCACACAATTGCAAGTAACGTTCCATTCTAGCAGAAGAATGCTCAGACCCCTGACCTTCATAGCCATGTGGTAAAAGAATTACAATTCCGTTTTGTAATTTCCATTTATCTTCTGCTGCAGAAATGTATTGATCAAATACAATTTGAGCTCCGTTAGAAAAATCTCCAAACTGAGCTTCCCAAATGGTTAAGGTATTCGGATTTGCCATAGCATATCCATAATCAAAACCTAGTACGCCATATTCTGATAACAGCGAATTGTAAATAAACATTTCTCCTTTATTCTCAGGATTTGTATTTAACAAATTGATACGCTCTTCAGAAACCTCATCACGTAATATGGCATGACGATGACTAAAGGTACCTCTTTCTACATCTTGACCTGAAATACGAATATTATACCCTTCTTCTAATAATGATCCATAAGCTAAAGTTTCTGCCAAGCCCCAATCTATAGTATTGGTTTCAATCATTTTTGCTCTACCAGATAAAATTCGTTCTGCTTTTCTTAGAAATTTTACACCTTCTGGCACTGTAGAGACTACTTTCGCAATATTTCTTAGCCTATCTTCTGTATATGTTGTATCAACTGACTCTAACATTTCTTCAACACCTTTACGAGAAAACCCTTTCCAAGTACTTTCCATAAAAGGTTTTACTTGAGAAGTTGTGTCTCTTTTAGACATTTGAAATTGATTCTCCAACATCGTTTTAAAATCTGCCTTTATCTTTTTATCATAGGCTTCATCAATAACACCTTCATTAATCAAGCGTTGTGCATAAATATCTCTAGGATTGTCATGTTTTGCAATAGCTTTATACAGTTTTGGCTGAGTAAAACGAGGTTCATCACCTTCATTATGACCATATTTTCTATAACCTAATAAATCAATAAATACATCACTTTTAAAACGCATTCTAAATTCTAGTGCCATTTCCATTGCATGTACAACGGCTTCAGCATCATCAGCATTTACATGTAACACAGGAGATAGTGTTACTTTACCAACATCAGTACAATAAGTACTTGACCTAGCATCTAAATAATTGGTTGTAAAACCTATCTGGTTATTCACTACTATATGGATGGTACCTCCTGTAGAGTATCCTTTTAACTTACTCATTTGTATCACCTCATATACAATACCTTGACCAGCAATAGCTGCATCTCCATGAATTAAAATGGGTATTATTTTAGAGGTATCACCTTTGTATTTTCGATCAATTTTAGCCCTTGTAATCCCTTCTGCAACAGCATCAACAGTTTCTAGATGTGAAGGATTTGGCACCAAATTCATTTTAATATCTTTTCCGTTTTGATAGGTTTTATTTAGACTTACACCTAAATGATATTTTACATCACCATCAATATCATCATCTTCAAAATCTTTACCTTCAAATTCACTAAAAAGTTCTCTAACTGGTTTCCTGAAAATATTTATCAAGGTATTTAGCCTACCTCTATGTGCCATACCAATTACGCACTCTTCTAATTGATAATTTTCAACTGCATTAAATAAGGTATTACTTATGGCAGGAATTAAGGTCTCTCCTCCTTCTAAAGAGAAGCGTTTTTGTCCTACATATTTGGTTTGTAAGAACTGCTCAAATGTTACTGCTTGATTTAATTTTGAAAGAATATATTTTTTCTTTTCTATGCTGAAATTAGGCTGATTATTATTTTTATGCAGTCGATCTCTCCACCATTTTATTTCTTCTGGTTTTCTGATGTACATATACTCAATACCTATTGAGTCACAATACACTTCTTCTAAATGTTCAATAATCTTACTTAAAGTAACACTACCAATTCCTAAGACTTCACCAGCATCAAAAACAGTTTCTAGGTCCTCTGATGAGAGTCCGAAATTTTCTATAGCTAAAGTAGGCTCATATTCTCTTCGTGTTCTAACAGGATTTGTCTTGGTAAATAGATGACCACGTGAACGGTACCCGTTAATCAACTCAACAACTTGAAACTCTTTGTGTACATGTTCTGGGATTACTACTGTAGCTTGTTCTTGCTCCTCAACATCTAATGAATAGTCAGCATTAGCCAAATCATAGCCTTGAAAGAAACTCCTCCAACTAGGTTCAATATTATCTGGATTTGTCAAATATTTTTGATACAAATCTTCAACAAACCCCGTATGGGCTGCATTTAAAAAAGAAAACCTATCCATTAAAATGATTATTTTAGTCTGAAAAACAAAACTACACTTTTTAGTTAAATAATCAATCTTGTCTTAAACGTTTATTATGAAAAAACTTAAAAAGAAAAGGTTGATTACTTACTACCACTTTTATATAGGTTGTTTTAATTTTTCAAAACTCATTACAATATATAATCTGTACTTACAAAATTAGATTTTCCTGAAGACAGCAAATCTTCTAAAATTGCATTATTATCAAGATTATCTTTTGAGGCTACAAAAGTTCTGATTGAAAATGACCGTAATGCATCATACACACTCAATGTAGCTACAGCCGAATCTTTACGTCCTGTAAAAGGAAAAACATCAGGACCACGTTGGCATGAGCTATTTAAATTTACCCTACAAACCAAATTAACTAAAGTGTCAATTAACGGGGCTAGTGTAGCACTATCTTTACCAAACAGGCTCACTTGTTGCCCGTAACTAGAATCTGCCATATTATTTATTGGTTCTTGAATATCTTCAAAAGAAATGATAGGTACTACCGGTCCAAACTGTTCTTCTTCATAAACTCTCATGGTCGGATTTACAGGATACAATACTGCAGGAAAAATATAATTAGCTGTAGTTTCACCTCCTTTTACATTCATAATTGACGCTCCTTTACTTAAAGCATCATCAATTAATTCTTGAATATAAGCTGGTTTTGAGGGTTCTGGTAATGGTGTTAGCTCTACGTCATTATCCCAAGGGTTTCCATAAGATAACGCATCTACTCTTTTAGAAAAACGCTTGATAAATTCATCTTTTATAGAATTATGGACATATAAAATTTTCAATGCAGTACAACGTTGTCCGTTAAAGGATAGTGAACCTGAAATACATTCATTAATCGTCAAATCTAAATCAGCATCTGGTAAAATAATTGCTGGATTTTTTGCTTCTAATCCTAAGACCAACCGCAATCTATTTTTATGAGGGTGCTCGTCTTGCAATGCAATAGCCGATTTACTATTTCCTATCAAAGCCAATACATCTATTCTACCTGTTTGCATAATAGGTGTCGCAATTTGTCTACCTCTTCCATAAACAATATTAATTACTCCTTTCGGAAAACATTCTTGAAAAACTTCTAATAAAGATGAAAATAGCAATACTCCATGCTTTGCAGGTTTAAAAATAGCTGTATTCCCCATTATCAATGCAGGAATGAGTAATGCGAAAGCTTCGTTTAACGGGTAATTATAAGGACCTAAACACAACACAACACCTAAAGAACCTCTACGGATATGTGCATGTATGCCTCCTGACTTTACGAATTTAGCACTGTCTCTATCAATATTTTTATATTCTTCAATGGTATCGTAAATATAATCTATTGTTCTATCAAACTCTTTTTGAGAATCGGGTAGTGATTTTCCTATTTCCCACATCAGGCACTTAACAACTTCTTTTCTTTTATTTTTCATTAAACTTGCAAACTTTTCCATTGCCAAAATTCGAGCGGCCACTTTCATGGTCGGCCAGAGTCCTTGACCTTTACCATAAGCACCACAAGCTGCGGTTAAAGCCTCTAAAGCAGTTTCTTGTTCCATATACGGAATTGAACCTAAAAGTGTTGGTTGATAATTTTCTGTAGAAGAAATTGTAGAAAATACATCGGTAGTTTTGCCTGTCCATGTTTTTAACTCACCATTGATAAGGTATTTTTTTTGATGGATAGCTTCTGTTATTTGGTATTGAGTAGGAATATTCATCTAAGTATGTTTTACGGTAAAAATAATATTTTTATTGAAGGATTGTGTAATATACATTACATAATTAATATCTAATGAAAATGACAAGAGGATAACAGCTGCTAAAAACATTTGTTACCCTCTTTATAACTTTAACAATTCTTCTTTTTTAAAAAAATTGCTATTTTATTTCTGATTATACTATTTTTATCATAGCTGTCATAGAATCTCGTAAACTCTCTCCTATTCTTTCTACAGGATGCTGACGAATACTCTTATTTACCGCTATTAATTCTTGATTATCAACACCATTATCTTTATTTTGACCATAATGTGTTCCTATTACATCTGTATCTATTCCCGACATAAAATCAGTCAATAATGGTTTACAAGCATGATCAAAAAGATAACAACCATATTCTGCCGTATCAGAAATAATCCGATTCATTTCAAATAGTTTTTTTCTAGCAATGGTATTCGCAATTAATGGCGTTTCATGTAATGATTCATAATAGGCAGATTCAGATTTGATTCCTGCTGCTGTCATGGTTTCATAAGCCAATTCAACACCAGATTTTACAAAAGCCACCATTAAAACAGCATTATCAAAATATTCTTGTTCTGCAATATCATCTGAAGTTGCAGGTGTTTTTTCAAAAGCCGTTTCTCTTGTAGCTGCACGCCATGACAATAAGTTTTTATCGCCATTTGCCCAATCTTCCATCATGGTTTTAGAGAATTCTCCTTGCATAATATCATCCATATGGTTTTGAAATAATGGTCTCATAATATCTTTCAGTTCTTCAGACAATCTGAAAGCTTTAATCTTTGCAGGATTAGACAGCCTATCCATCATATTGGTAACACCTCCATGTTTTAAAGCTTCTGTAATTGTTTCCCATCCGTATTGGATTAATTTTGAAGCATATCCTGCATCAATTCCTTTAGCTACCATTTTATCAAACGACAAAATAGATCCTGTTTGTAACAGCCCACAAAGAATAGTTTGCTCACCCATCAAATCTGATTTTACCTCAGCTACAAAAGATGAATTCAACACGCCCGCTCTATCTCCTCCTGTTGCAGCGGCATAAGCCTTTGCTTGCTCAAAACCATCACCATTTGGATTGTTTTCTGGATGCACTGCAATCAATGTAGGCACACCAAAGCCTCTTTTATACTCTTCACGTACTTCAGATCCTGGACATTTAGGTGCAACCATTATTACGGTAATATCCTTTCGGATTTCCATACCTTCTTCTACAATATTAAATCCGTGAGAATACGATAAGGTAGCTCCTTGCTTCATCAAGGGCATAATGGCATTAATAACTGAAGTATGCTGTTTGTCTGGTGTTAAATTAGACACCAAATCTGCAGTAGGAATCATTTCTTGGTAAGTACCTACCTTAAATCCGTTTTCCGTTGCATTTTTATACGATTGGCGTTGTTCTGCAATTGCTCCTTCTCGTAAAGCATACGAGATATCTAAACCAGAATCTCGCATATTTAAACCTTGGTTCAAACCTTGAGCACCACAACCTACAATTACAATTTTTTTATCTTTTAATTTATTTACACCGTCTGTAAATTCCGATTTATCCATAAAATCGCAAACACCTAATTGTTCTAATTGTGTTTCTCTTGAAAGAGTGTTGAAATAATTTGTCATTTTTTCTATTTTTTTCTATTGAAATCTTTATAAAATATGTTCTCGATACATTCTGCTAAAGGTAGAATACCAGAACTGATGTTTTTGATAATTTATTATGCAGGATCAAATTCTGCTAATAATTCTGATATTGCCATTTTTGGTCTTGTAATAGCAATACGTCCTGAACGAACAAACTGCAATAACATGCCATAAGGTTTTAATTTATCGTATAATTTATCAATATCTTCTTTTAATCCAGAGGCTTCTATCACAAAATAATCTTCTGTTATCGTTACAATATTTGCTCTTCTAAATTTTAATTTATTTTGAATTTTTTCATCATATAAATGCTCAGTAGAAATTTTAAATAAGGCTGTTTCCTGATAGATAATTTCATCTTCTGTATGATAAAATGCACGAATTACTTCAATCTGTTTTTCTAATTGACCAATAATTTTTCGGGCATTGGTTTCTGTAAGTTTAACCACAAAAGTAAAACGATGTACATTTTCAATTTCCGATTTAGAAACGGTCATGCTTTCAATATTGATATGACGTTTTAAAAATATGGCAGATAGGCGATTTAAAATTCCTACATTATTTTCGGTATAAACCGATACGGTATATGTTTGTTTTTTATCCATAATTAGCTTAATCTTATATCTGAAACACTTGCTCCTGTTGGTATCATAGGGAATACATTATCTTCTTGTTCTATAACCACTTCTAAAAAGTATGCTTTTTTTGAACGCATCATCGTTTCTACAGCAGCTGCTAAATCCTCACGTTTTGAAACTTTTTGGGTTTCCATACCATAACCTTCTGCTATTTTAATAAAATTAGGGTTAGACATGATTGTAGAAGCATAGCGTTTATCGAAAAATAATTCTTGCCATTGGCGTACCATTCCTAGAAAACTATTATTTAAAACAACAACTTTAACGGCTATTTCTGTTTGAAAAATAGTGCCTAATTCTTGAATATTCATTTGAAAACCACCATCACCCATAACAGCAACTACTTCTCTATTGGGCACACCCATTTTGGCTCCAATGGCTGCTGGCAATGCAAAGCCCATAGTACCTAAACCTCCAGAAGTAACACTACTTTTACTCTGCTTGAATTTTGCATATCTACAAGCAAACATTTGGTTTTGGCCTACATCAGATACAATTACCGCATCATTATCACCTGCTTTATTTATTTCTTCAAGAACTTCTGTCATCGTTAAACCATCAGTATTTGGAAACATACTTTTCTCAATCACTTCTTTATACTCAATAGCATACAAATCTTTAAATTCTTGTAACCATGTATCATGTGTTGTTTTAGTAACAAGCTTTGTAATTTCTGCTAATGTTTCTTTTGCATCACCCAAAACGGCAACATCCGTCTTTACATTTTTATCAATCTCGGCAGGGTCAATATCAAAATGAATTACTTTTGCTTGTTTGGCATAAGTATTCAAATCTCCCGTAACACGATCATCAAAACGCATTCCGATAGCAATCAACACATCACATTCATTCGTTAATTTATTAGGTGCATAATTACCATGCATTCCTACCATTCCTATATTTAATGGATGGTCTGTTGGTAGTGCCGACAACCCTAACAATGTCCAAGCTGACGGAATACCTGTCTTTTCAATAAAGGCTTTAAATACGGATTCTGCCTTACCTAGAATAATGCCTTGTCCGAAAACAATCATTGGTTTTTTTGCTTTATTAATGATCTCAGCAGCAGCTTTAACACTACTCATATCTAGCTTTGGTATCGCTCTATAACTACGTATAGAAGTGCATTTTTTATACTGAAAATCTATTTCTTCAAACTGAGCATCTTTTGTAATATCTATCAGTACTGGGCCAGGTCTACCAGAACGTGCAATATAAAATGCTTTGGCTAGTATTTCTGGAATTTCACTGGCTTTGGTAATTTGATAATTCCATTTGGTTACAGGCGTAGAGATACCAATAATATCTGTTTCTTGAAAAGCATCAGAACCTAATAAATGGCTAGCTACTTGCCCCGTAATACACACCATTGGTGTAGAATCTATCTGAGCATCTGCAATACCAGTAACTAAATTGGTAGCTCCAGGACCGGAAGTTGCCATGGCCACCCCTACTTTACCAGTAACTCTAGCATACCCTTGTGCAGCATGTGCGGCACCTTGTTCGTGACGTGTTAAGACATGATGCAGCTGTTCTTGATAACCATATAGCTTATCATACACAGGCATAATTGCACCACCAGGATATCCATACATTAGATCAACACCTTCTGCTAATAAACATTTAATTACTGCTTCTGCACCAGAAATTGTTACTGTTT
>JAMONB010000262.1 GCA_027066745.1 Flavobacteriaceae bacterium | reverse complement strand
TGGCGCCAAAGTAATGATTCCCTTTTACTTATGACTATTACATATAAAGTAGGTATTCATATTTAATATACAAATGAAATGTAGATCAACTAAAACTAATCCATTTAAAAAGTCGAAATTATTCGATGAAAATATTTCTATAAAAACAAGCATAATTCAATAATTATAGTATTTTTGCCAACTCTTAACCAACCGCTGACGAAAATCGTGTATGTTGCTTTCGAAAACCCATGAAAAACAATAAAAATGGATTTATTAAAATTTGTAAAAGACGAATTCGGTACAAAAAACGAATTGCCAAAATTTCAAGCTGGTGATACAATCACAGTTTACTACGAAATTAAAGAAGGTAAAAAAGTAAGAACACAGTTTTATAGAGGTGTTGTTATACAACGTAAAGGTAGCGGTAACACAGAAACATTTACTATTAGAAAAATGTCTGGTACTGTTGGTGTGGAAAGAATTTTTCCGATAAACTTACCTGCTATTCAAAAAATTGAAGTTAACAAAAGAGGAAAAGTACGTAGAGCACGTATTTATTACTTTAGAGGTCTTACTGGTAAAAAAGCAAGAATCAAAGAAAGAAGACATTAGTATTTTTTTGTGCCGTCCTAAAATAGCGTTACAGAATTAATATTTCAAAGGTAGTGATTTTTTATCACTACCTTTTTTCATTTTATATTGTTTTCTTTTGATTGTATTTTGTTTGTGCATCTGACTAGGAGTCAACATATAATTAGATAAATGTGGTCTATAATTATTGTATATTTCTATTGCATTTTGTACTAATTTATTTTTAATATCTAAATTAGTATCATATTTATCAATGTCAAATTCTTGTTTCAAAACTCCGTTTACTCGTTCTGCAATAGCATTTTCATAAGGGTCATACTGCTCCGTCATACTTGGTTGAATATTATTTTTCTCTAATACTTTTTGATATTCATTTGAACAATATTGTAAACCTCTATCAGAATGATGAATAACAGGTTCATTTCTGTAATTTCTATTTTTTAACGCCATTTCTAAAGCGAGTAAAGATCCTTTTACATTTAAACTATTAGAAACATTATATCCCATAATCTTCTTAGAATACGCATCTGTTATTAGTGCTAAATAACTTGGATTTTTCCTATTTCCTATATAAGTAATATCGCTTACCCAAACCTGTTCTGGTCTTTTAAAATCCATTTCTTTAATTTGATTTTTATGTTTTCTAAAACGATGATGAGAATTTGTAGTGATGTGATATCTCTTTTTAGGTCTGATTAGTAATTGATTGACTTTTAGTATTTTAAATAGTTTATCTCTACCTACTTTCAATTCCTTTAATTCCTTTTCTAATAAATAATATAGTTTTCTTGTACCAATATTAGGCATTAAAATACGTTTTGATTTTACTAATGTGATTACTTTAAAACTCAATGTTTGTCTTGCTTTTGTTGATTGAATATAACGATAATAAACCTGTCTATGAACCCCAAGTAAATCACAGGTAGCAGTAATGCTTTGTTTGTGTTCTATTGAGAAGTGTCTAATTACTTGGGTTCTTGCTTTTTTCTAATTGGAATATTAAACTCCTTTTCTGCAATATCTATCATCATATCAAACAGGATTGCTTTTTTATCTGCCCTTTCTGCTAAATATTCTGCTCTGTTTTTTTGCTTCTCAAGTAATTTAATTTGTTGTTCTAACTCTAAAATGCGTTGTTCAGGTGTTTTAGACATGCCTTGTTGAATTGTATATTGATAATCAAAGTTACCATATTTTTTTAACCAAGTTCTAATGGTAGATCCCGCTTGAACTCCATACTTGTTTAAAGCTCCCGTAGTTGTTAATAATCCTTGTTCAATCTCTTGAACAATCTGTAATTTTAAACTTAAACTGTAATCTTTTTGTGTACGCTTTTTGTAATTTGAATCTGGTAATCCCATAAATAAATAGTGTTTAGTG
>JAMONB010000261.1 GCA_027066745.1 Flavobacteriaceae bacterium | reverse complement strand
CGACGAGTTGAATACCGGCTATATATTTGTCAATAATCTCATAATCAAAACGAGCCCGTTTGTTACGTATATTGATGTTGTTTTTAAATTCTTTCTTTTTTTGCGACATGGTTTTCTACTTCGTATTTAATTTATTTTCCTGAATTGAAAATTACCAATTTTTCCCAATCTATACTTCCGTCTTTACGGCAAAAATCATTGAGAAACTCACGAGTAAATTGATTAATCATTTTGTTATACGCTTCTTGAAAAAAATCATTTTTTTCTTTAGCACGGTGTCCTAGGGGTTCAATGATTTCAGTAAAAAGTTTATCATCACCAGAGATAAACTCCCAAAATTGCTGTCCGCAATATTTAAAATAATCTCCCTTGTCCGGATTTCTGTCTTTTCCGTAGCAACAGCCATTTACTGCTTCTACCACGAGACCGGAATTACTTGTTCTCAAAGTTTTTTTTGCCGTTAAAAAATCAGAACGCATCTTGGCAATTTGACTGCTGTTTCCCCAATTGGGCCCGGATTTAATATTTACAATATATCTAATTTCATTTTTGTCAAATTCTAAATCAATATTGGGAATTCCTGATTTCCAGCCTCCATAGACTTTTTGATTGATAAAAATGGCTAAACCCTCCAACCAATCACCAAAAATAGTCTCTTCATTGGACGAAATAAAAGCATCGGTAATTCCACGAATGATTTCTTCTGCCGATAGAATATATTTTGCCTTAAAAAGATAAGGATTTTTCTTTTTCAAAACCGTTTTAAGTTTTAATTTACCTAAACGTTCAATTCTTTTATCGTGAAAGACACTAATATTTTCTTCAACGTATTGCTTTACGTCTGCCAGATTTAGTTTTTTCATAATTAGCTTTTGGTTCAAATAGTATCAAATCGGATTTTTCCAATTCCGATTTTACCATATTATAATATTCGGATAATATTTCAATACCTATGGAATGTCTACCCATTCTGCGTGCTACAAAATTAGTAGTACCCGATCCCATAAAGGGATCTAAAACCATATCTCCTTCTTTGGTAAAAAGTTTGATAAACCATTCCGGTAAACTTTCAGGAAAAGCGGCACTATGATTTTTATTGTTACATTCAGTAGCAAGATGTAAAACATTGGTTGGATAAGCTTTATCCCTATTCAACCAATTAGAAACATTTTTTCCAAAACCACTTCCTACTTTTGAATTTTCACGTTTTTTATCAGTTTCACTTAAATTTTTTAAACGTGATTTTGCCCAGTCACCCATTGGAACCATCACTTCTTCTTGGTACATATTAAATTTTCGTTGTTTGTTAAACTGCAACAAACGTTCCCAAGAGTCTCTAAAACGGTTGGGCCATTTTCCCGGAAATGAATTTTTTTTATGCCATATAAATTCTTCCGTCCATAACCAACCTTGTTTTCTCATTGCTAATATTAGCTCAAGTACGTAGGTGCTTCGTTCACCTTTAACAACTTTTTCCTTGATATTCAAAACAAAGGTTCCATCTGGTTTAAGCACCCGGAATAACTCTTTTGAAATCGGCAAAAACCATTCTACATATTTGTCTGGTGAAATACCGCCATAAGTGGATTTTCGTTGATCGGCATAAGGTGGTGATGTAAAAATCAAATTTACAGAATTATCCGGAATTTGTTTCAAAACATCTTTACTGTCTCCTAAAAAAATATCTGTTTTTACTGACATAGATTATTGATTTGTTTGGCTTTAAATAATATACAAAGTTAATAAAAAAAGCAGTCCGTAAATTTAACAGGACTGCTTGATTGGATTAGGCCATAAATTATTTATGTTTCTTTACTTTTTCTTTAACCGCAACAATAATTTTTTCGACTTCATTGGGCTTAATACCTATGATTTCAGCAATTTCGTCATAAGTTAAACCTCCCAATGCATTTAAATCCAATACTCTGCGCATGGTTTCGGGCAATTGACTGTAA
>JAMONB010000260.1 GCA_027066745.1 Flavobacteriaceae bacterium | reverse complement strand
TAGCATCAAAAAAGTGCTCAAATTTTATTGATAGCTGTAAATAAGGTGCCTAGTGCAAAAGGAATACTTACAGGTAAAATATTTGAATACTTACAAGCCAACCGCCCAATCATAGCTATTGCACCAACAGACGGCGATTTAGCTGAAATTATCCAGGCAACAAATTCAGGAATTTCTATAGGTTTTGATGATGAAGTCAAGTTAAAGAAAAGTATTTTAGAGCTTTATAATGCTTATAAAAATGCTAATTTAGTAATTGATTCAAAAGGGGTAGAACAGTACCATAGAAAAGAATTAACAAATAAATTAGCTCTGATAATTAAAAAAAATGTCATTCCTTCGAAAGCAGGAATCCAATGAATTAGAAGTTTCCCTTTTTGAAGGTATTTTAAACATCTTATTCTTGAAAAAAATTAATTAATGAAAAAAATAATAACCATATTAGGAGCAAGACCACAATTTGTCAAAGCTGCGGTGTTAAGTAGGGTAATTGCAAAACATAATAGAATTGAAGAAGTAATTATTCATACAGGGCAACATTTTGATACTGATATGAGTGCTGTTTTCTTTACTGAAATGGAAATTCCCAAGCCAAAATACAATCTAGATATTAATGGATTAGGACATGGTGCGATGACAGGTCAAATGTTAGAAAATATTGAAAAAATATTAGCAACCGAGAACCCAGAAGCTGTGGTGGTTTATGGAGATACCAATTCTACCATAGCAGGTGCGTTAGCAGCAAAAAAAATGGATGTTAAAGTAGTACATATTGAAGCAGGTTTACGTTCTTTTAACATGAAAATGCCTGAGGAAATTAATAGGGTTTTAACAGATAGAATCTCTGATTTATTACTTTGTCCTACAGATACAGCCATTCGTAATTTAAATAAGGAAGGTTTTTCTAATTTAGAGAATAAAGTTATAAAATGTGGTGATATTATGAAGGATGCTGTCAACTATTACGGTAAGGTTTCTTCTGATAAATCATCAATTATCAATGATTTATCCTTAAAGAAAGAAGGATTCGTTTTAGCAACCATCCATCGGCAAGAAAATACGGATAATTTAGATAAATTAAAAGCTATTTTTGAAGGCTTAGAGCAATTGAATAAACATTATAAAGTTGTATTGCCTTTGCATCCTCGCACAAAGAATGTTTTAGAAAAAAATAATTTATCTTATGATATTACTACAATTCCACCTGTTGGCTATTTTGATATGCTAGAGCTTTTAAAGCATTGTAAAATGGTGGTTACAGATAGTGGTGGACTCCAAAAAGAAGCTTATTTTAATAAAAAACATTGTATTATTGTACGTGATGAAACGGAGTGGATAGAACTGGTAGAAAACGGATTTGCTAAAATTGTAGGTAGTGCTAAAGTTGCAATGCTCACTGCTTTTGAAAAATATAAAACCAGTACTGCTGATTTTTCTAAAAACCTATATGGAACCAATGTTGGAGAGCAAATACATCATGAAATTTTAACCCTTTTAACTGAAAACTAATGACATTACCAAAATTTTTAATAGGCGATAACACAGATTTTCCTGAAGATATATTTATTATTCATACAGAATATCCTATGTGTATAATTAATTTAAGGGATGATGAAGTAGAGTGGTTAGAAGATGTACAATCTAATAATGAAACAGAACTGACCAATGAAGTTAATACTTTAATTGAAGACGCTTCTCTGTTTTATGATAGAGAAATGGAACGGTTTGAAAAGGAATAATTAGGTTTCCACTTTTGTGCGATCATATTGAGGAGTAAATCGTTATAATACCAACCAATTTTTCGTGCTGCTAAGGCAGAAAGGCTGTCTTGATTTTTTCTATGAGATCTAGAGGCACCTGTCATGTTTGGCTTCATATTCAAATCAAATAAGAAATAGTCTCCGTTTTCATTTGCTCTACAATCAATCCGAATGGGTGCTTTGGCATCAATAAGTTTAGCTACTTTCTCACAGTGTTGATAGCTTTCTTTTATTTTTTCAGCATTCAATTCCTTATCACCCATTACTTTGCTGTTATTTATAACGGCTACAACACCATTATAAGGTGCAATTCCATTTTTATGGTTAAATCTTGTTACTGCTGGTAGACTCCAATATTTGTCAATTAATTTTGTTTTATTATTTAATTGATACTTGCCAGGCGGCATTACTGTAATGGTAATTTCTTGTCCTCTTAGATATTGTTCTACATAAACAGATGTCCCATATTTTCTTTCTGCAAAGAGTTTTTTTAATTTGTTATCTAATTCTATTTTATTATAAACTCGTGAAACACCTTGACTTCCCCGCCCTCTAATAGGTTTTACAACAAGAGGGAATTTAATAGTAAGCTTATAATTCGTTTGATTTTCTTTTAAAATTAAATCTGTTTTTGGAATCGGTAATCCGTTATATTTAAGGAGTGTATTTGTTACTAATTTATCATCATAGAGATCTACATTTTTAGGTAATTGACCTATGATCTCAATATTTTGATTAAAGAAATTTTCAATAGGATGATTTTTATAAAGAACGGTATTTAGCCAAAATATTTTAGCTCCTTTATCCATCGCAAGCTGAATCCCTTCTTTAGTGTCAGGAAACACCCAATCTAAATCATTTTCTGTTTTAGGGTTTTGACTTGGAGTAATTAATAGAACACCATTTTTTTGCAATTCATAAGCGATATCAGCACCACTATCTGCATATCCACCAAGTTTCATTGGCTTTTGTATTCCGTTATTTACAGGTGGTAATATTGCTTGATATAAAATTGCTATTCCTTTCATTTTATGACAATTAACCAAATATACAAAATTCTTGAAAAGAAAATTATATCAATTTAAATATTTGATGTCGTAAAATAAAATAGCTATTATTTTTTGCAAGATTGAGACAAAATATTTTAGCATAGCATAGTTACGGTACACTATTTTAACGATACTATTGTGAAAAAGAAACTGTTTTATACGGCATTATATGTTTAAATTGGTATTATAGCCATTTGTAAAATTGAAGAACATGATACTGTTATCCGATTAAAGAATACGAATGCATATATCGGATTTTAGGGTATAAAAAAACAATAAAACTATCATTTTAGTTATTGATAAAACAAGAGTTTAAAATCATAAGCGAAGTAAAAACTAGTCTAAGTAATTATACCCGTAAAAATCAATACATAATAGATACCTGTTAAGATGAAAACGACTCCAGCTACTGTTCGCATTATCTTTTCAATCTTGGTTATTTTTTTATGAAATACTCCAATTTTTCCAACAGAAAAAGCCAATAAATAGGTGAAGAGTATTACTGGTAAACCAGTTCCAATAGCAAAAATAATGGGCAAATACAATCCTTCTACAGACGAAATAGTCATAGGAATTAGCATACCGAAATATAAAGCACCGCTATACGGACAAAAAGCTAAAGCAAAAACAGCCCCAATTAAAAATGACCCTAGCA
The DNA here is from genome assembly GCA_027066745.1 of Flavobacteriaceae bacterium. Taxonomy (GTDB): domain Bacteria; phylum Bacteroidota; class Bacteroidia; order Flavobacteriales; family Flavobacteriaceae; genus Aureibaculum. Next base: position 6,126 of record JAMONB010000260.1, on the reverse strand, counting down.
AGCCTTTATCTCTAAATTTTTCTGATAACCTTTCTTGAAAATTTGATTTTCCTAGAAAATTAAACTTGATAATATCTAGCATGATTAAACCCATAATTAGTAGCAATGGTCCTAAATATTTTTCACCATTCTGATTAAAAAAACGTGCAATATGAAATTTACTAGCTCCAAAATATAGGATTAGCCCAATAGTGGTATAGCTAAACGCTCTGCCTAAAGAATAGAGTATACCACTTAAAAATACTTTATGCTTACTAGAAATGTTTTTTGAAATATAAGCCGTAGCTGTAATATTTGTTGCTAGTGGGCAAGGACTAATGGCCGTCATTAACCCAAGAATAAAAGCCGATAAGATTGGAAGATTATAATTATCTAAAACAGACTGCAAAAAATCCATCTATAATTTTTTTAATTCTGTTTCTATTTTAGCTTTTAATTCTTTAGAAAATTCTTCTTGATCTCTTCCATTTGCAAAAGCAAAATCGGTTAAATCTATATGTGTTTCCTTCCCATTTTTAATCACATTTATAAATAATGCTGTACCCGCTGCTTGGTAATTTTCTGCCATTTTATAATTCTTTTCATCATCTACATTTATTGTTTTGAAGGATAGTAAACCTTCTTTTATTTCCTTTTCAAAATAGGTTTTAAGGGTGTATCTTGCATTTGCTTCAATAGCTTTACAGGTTACACATCGATGTGTTCCATAAAAATCGATAAGTTCAATTTCACTTATTGATTTGTCAACTTTAGATTGGTTTTCTTGTGCTTTTCCGCTACAAGAAAAAAGGACAATACTTAATATCGTTAAACTTAAAATCTTAAATTTTTTCATAATTGTATATTTAATATTCTTATTGTGCATCTATTTTTCTTTTATTCAATTTTTGTATTGGTCTATAGTTATCATGCATTAACCCATGTAATTTCTCCAATTGTTCTTTTGAAGCGGTAGGGTGCTCTTTTAAAACTATCCATTCTACAGCTTCAGTGCATGGTGGTGTTGTAAAGGAGCCTTTGTAATGATAAAAATGTTCTGTAGTTGGTAAAACAGCCATGATATTCATTTCTCCATCTTGTTTATATTCTCCTTCATGTTCAGGGAAATGGCTTAAATAGGTCTTTAAAAAAGTGGATTCTTTTCCTTCTTTAACCAAAACACTAACTACTGCATAGGTATCATCATTCGCTTTATTTACAAAATGAATTTCTAAAGGAAAATGCTTACCATTAACCGTATGTTCACTTAATGTATGCATATGAAATTGTTTAAGTTGATATGTTTTTCCATTAAATTGTAGTGAATTCCCGTCAGAAATAACAAACTCTTCCGTATGCCCATTATTTAAAATATCAATAGAGGAGGTAGTATAATGTAAAGTTAAATTGTTCTTTTTTTCTGGTTGAACAGCCATCGCATCTTTAATATCAATAGGCGATTGTGAATTTCCGTCACAAGCCATATATTCACCTTTAATATGTGACCAATTATTAGGATTATTTTCTCCAGTATATGCCCAATGAGAATGCTCTGTTTTATGTTTATTCTCCTTTAATTTGCTTACTTTTTGTTGTGTTTTACAAGAAAAAATAGTGATTGTAATTGTCAGTATTACTGAAAATTTTAAAAATTTCATGGTTTAATTTATTTTTGATTACACTTTGATTTATTTTTATTTAGAATATCTGTTTCTAGATATTCATTTTATATAATAGGTTTTTACTTAATATTGTCCATTTTAATTCCTGTAAAATTATCTTTTAGAATAGTATTCAGCAACTTTTTATAAAAATTATTTTATTCATAATATAAGGTTAAAAACATATCCAGAAATAATAATACATAAGGTAACAACACCAAAGAAAATTCCAATCAATTTTATGGTCATTACTTTTTTTAATAGCATTGCTTCAGGTAAAGATAAGCCAACTACGCCCATCATAAAAGCTATAGCTGTACCTATAGGAATGCCTTTGGAAACTAACACCTGAACTACAGGTAATATTCCAGAAGCATTTGAATACATTGGTACTGCTAAAATTGTAGCGATAGGCACTGCAAATAGATTGTCTTTATTCATATATTGTTCAAAAAAACCTTCAGGAATATATCCATGCATCAATCCGCCAATAGCGATTCCAATCAGTACATAAGGCACTATACCTTTGACGATAGTAAGTACTTCATTCCATATTATTGGTAAACGCTTTTTAAAGGTTAATTGCCCATCTTGAAATGCCTGTTGTTCTTTTTCTGCATTAGCTAACACTTCTTTTACCCAAGGTGTTAAATACTTTTCGAGCTTTAGTTTTTGCAATATAAAACCAGAAATTGTACCTAGTAAAACACCGCTTACTACATAAATCAGTGTCATTTTCAGTCCAAATAATCCTATAAAAAGTCCAATTGCTACTTCATTAACCAAAGGTGAAGTTATCAAAAAAGCAAAAGTTACACCAAGAGGAATACCTCCTTTTACAAAACCTATAAATAAAGGAACAGAAGAACAGGAACAAAAAGGGGTTACTACTCCAAAAAGGCTTGCCATCAAATATTCAAAACCATATAATTTATTACGTGATAAATAATTACGAACCCTATCAATAGGAAAATAGCTATTTATGATACCCATTAAAAAGATGATACTACTAAGTAATAAAAGTATTTTTGTTGTATCGTAGATAAAGAAGTTTAAGGCTTCTGATAAATGACTTTTAGGATCTAACCCTAGTACATCATTAACGAAATAATTTGCTATTTTTTGAACCCAATCAAACATTATATTTTATAAATAAACACCTATATTCTTTATGACTTAAATCTTTTATCAAATGCTTTTAAAACCTTATCAATCTGAGTTCAACTCAAGGGTAAAGGGGACACTTCTGAAAAAATCAATTTTAATAAATTAGCAACATGAATTATCTGTTTCGCTACAACAAGAATCATTAATTTTTAATAATTCTTTAATTTCATCAAAACTCGGAACACGTCCTTTAATCACTACTTTTTCATCAATCACCACTGCTGGTGTACTCATAACATCATAAGCCATGATATCTTGAATGTCTTCTACTTTAATTAGTGTAGCATCAGATTTCAATTCTTCTAAAACTGTTCTAACAACAGCTTCGGTTCTTTTACAATTGGGGCATCCTGTCCCTAATATTTTAATTATTTTACTCATATCTAAATTTAGTTTATCGCAAATGTACGATTTGACTAGTTTTAAAAAAAATTATTTTAAAAAGTTTACAAATAATTCTTTTGCTTTATTCCAATTTTCTTGATGGATACAATACTTAATTTTTGGTGGTTTTAATTCTCCTTGAATCAGTCCAGCATCTTTTAATTCTTTTAAATGCTGTGATATGGTAGATTGTGCGAGTGGTAAAACACCGACTAAATCACCAGTAAAACAACAGGACTGGTTGTCTAAATAATTTAAAATTGTAATACGTGTTGGATGACCAAGAGCCTTTGCAAAACGAGCAATAGCAATAGTTTCTTTAGAATAATTAATATTTTCTACAGTTCTTTTCATTCTAATCTTGCAAATATATGATTTTGTTAGTGAAAATATAAAAAAGCCCCAACGAAGTTGGGGCTTAATAAGTCTATAAAAGATAAGGTTTATAAACCACCATCTAGTTCATCTTGCCATTTTTTCAATGCATCCCATTCTCCTTCGTGAGCCATTAATGCTTGTTTGGCCCATGTTTTTGGATTGTGAACTTTATAACGTGGACCTGCAGCATCTAACACCTTTTGAAGTCTTTCAACTGAAGCATCAGATAATTGTTTAAAGCTCCATAAACCATCATTGTTTAATAATTCTTTAATTTTTGGACCTATGCCTTCAATTTTAGTGTAATCATCTTTTACAGAATCGTCAATTTTTGGAGTTGCTACAATGGCAGCAGCTGCGGTAGCAGCTGTTACTAAATTAGCTTTTTCTCTACGACATGCAGCCAAATCAGTTTCTAAGTTTTTAATTTTTACAGAGTAATCTATACTGTCTCCATTTCCACTTCCTCCAAAAAGTTGTTTAAGTATCCACCCTAAAATTGCACCTAATATAAATGCACCTAGCATCCACATTAACCAAGGCATAAAAAAGTCAGATCCATCACATCCTGTTGTATTTGGTATATATAATAACATAATTTTATTTTTTATTTGATTTGTTAATTTATTGTATTTCTAATTCGACCCTACGATTTCTTTGCCTTCCTTCATCAGTGTCGTTTGTGCCAATAGGCTTTTCTTCTCCAAAAGAAGTAGTAGAAATTCTATCTGCAGCTACACCTAATTTGACAAGTATTGCTTTAATAGTCTTAGTTCTACTTAAAGCTAATTTTTTATTATAGGCAGGATTTCCTTTGTTATCTGTATGCCCACTTAAGGCAACAGTTTTTTCATTTCCTTTTAAGTTTTCAGCCACACTAGCAAGGTAATTGTTAATGTTAGCATTTTCTAGTTTTTTAGTAGAATTGTAAGGAAAATAAATTAAAGCTTTATTATCAACTTCTTGGATGTTTTCATTTCTAACTGCCCAATTTAAAACAGTACCTCCAAAAGGTTTTGTTTTCATGTCATTAATAGGATTTATCAATTTACTGTCAATTTCCATTCTTTCCATAGGAATGGAATCTGATAATATTTTTCTAACAGCGTCAGCTCTTGCCAAGCCAATGTTTTCATAAGAAGTAGAATTTACTTCATCTTTAAAGTAAGGACCTACTATTTGTAAAATTTTACCTTCAGCATCAGCTGATTGTATTTCTTTTTTCTTGTCAGGCCAAAGATCATTTGTAATGGCTTCATCAGAATCCCAATTGTACACAAGAGGGCCATATTTTACCACCTCAGGTGCTATTGTTTTTTTTACTTCTGTTTTAGTTTCATTGCAACATGCGACATTCTGTTTGTACCAGTTCCATCCAAACCATGTTAAGATAATGAATATAATTGGAAGCAAAAATGCTAAAATTTTGTTCATTTAAAATTAGATTTAGTTAATATTTAGTTTTTTAGTTATGCTAAAAGTAAGAAATATATTTTAAAAGATATTTTTTATGTTTGTGACTACCTTTATTTTTTTGAAGACTCTACCAGTTCTAATTTGTTAACACTAGCTTTAGCAGTAAATAAGCCGTAGTTTATGGTAGCAATGTTTTTTTCAATTTTATCAATAGTACCTACCGCTTTTCCATCAGGCAATCTAACTCTATCATTAACCTTGTATTTGTAATCTGCTTTAGCTTTAGCTACTTTTTTTTCAATATTATTTTTTTGGACTCTAATTTTTTTAACCTCAAACAATACTTCCTTTTTAACTTCCTTTATTTTTTTTTCAACTTTTGAAGTATCAATTTTTTCCTGTTTTTTCTGACTTTTGGTTTTCTTTTTAGTTTTATGAAGTTTGGCATATTTGTTTTTTTCAATCAATGTCCATTTCATGAAATCAGCCAATAATTTTTTCTTATTATTGGTTTGAAAATACAGGTTTGAGATCTCATTGATTTTTCTACCGATGGATAACATCTTCTGATTGTTGTCATACAATAGTTGAAAACTCTCTAATTTTTCTTGAATTTTCAGCTCCTTTTCAGACAGGTTAGAGGTTTGTTGTATGGCTTTATTCTGTTCTTTTTCTAAACTTTCAGATGTTCTTTGAAGTTTATTACGTTCTTTCTGAAGTTTAGAAATGGTTTTATCTAATCGTATTTTACCTCGTTCAACTTTTTTCTTCGCTCGATTAATGATGTTAAACGGAATACCATTTTTTTGTGCAACTTCAAAAGTGAACGAACTCCCAGCTTGACCAATAAATAGTTTAAACAAAGGTTCTAAAGTCCTTTCGTCAAATTGCATATTAGCATTGGTTACATTTTCTAATTCATCAGCCAATACTTTTAAATTTGAATAATGTGTGGTTATAACACCAAAAGCATTTTTAGTGTAAAACTCTTCTAAAAAAATTTCAGCTAATGCACCTCCTAATTCTGGGTCGCTACCTGTACCAAATTCATCGATTAAAAATAATGTGTTTTGATTGCATTTGCGTAAAAAATTCCGCATATTTTTTAATCGATAGCTATACGTACTTAGTTGATTTTCTA
>JAMONB010000259.1 GCA_027066745.1 Flavobacteriaceae bacterium | reverse complement strand
TCGTAATAGTATGCACCATTTGTGGTTTTTTCAATTTCACTTCCACTTGGGGTATTTATTTTACAAACAGATGTTGCCATATTGAATGTTTCTTGATTGTGACGCATAACGCCTCAAATCACCAGCAGGCCGTAGTGTTGTTTGAATTATGCTAACGTAACGAAGTGGAGAGCATAATTCAAACAACGCGGAGGACTGTCTGAGTGAATTTGAATTGTTAGATTTATTTAAGCTTAAATTGCAACTTGTCACTATTTTTAAAAATTGATATTACTTCATCATTACTGAAACCAACTACCTTAAGAAGATGAAGTTGAAATATCGCCTCCATCCTTTGGCACAGAACCCACAAATCATACTCCTCGGCTTCTAATGATTTATCATAGTGAGTTAGGTAATTTCTTGCATTTACAATATGCCTAATCAACCTGCTACGCTCTTTGCTTGTACCAACGAGCATTTTGAATGGTTCAATAATAGCCTTTATTCTCTGACTAAGACTAATCTCATTTCCATGGCAAAGCCGACCAATTAGCCAATCTTTGCTTTCAATGGGGCATTTTTCCACAATGCTCTGCATTAGTTGCTGATAATCTTCGTCAGCCATCAGTTTTTTACTAGACGTTCTGCGGTGATACGTTTCAAGCCCCTGTACTAGTGCCAGAAACTTCCCTTCTAAATATTTATGTGCGCCTGTTTTCATTGTAAAATATAAATTTAATGCAGGGTCAATGCTTTCATACGCATTGAACCAATTATTAAATATTAGCTCTGCATTGTCTCTAATATGATCATATCTAAATAGCATAAGATCCTTATCAATTTTAGTCGATTCTTTCACAAAGGGTAGACTTCTATAGTAAATAGGAATGGATACTGGGTTTCCCTTACCATTAGAGTTATTTTGCAAGAAAGAGTCTAAAGTTGCAGAAACACGTTCAATACATACCATTTGATCTACAGCAAAGGATAGCAAAGTTATTATTTTATATGTTAACGAAATAAACTCATCTATAGGGCGCTCTTCCTCAGACACTAGCTTAAAGTATGCTTTCTGAGTTACCTTCGCTTTATTAAGTGGACTAAAGAACGGAAGCGTGCAAGTGAATGTTATTATTAGTTTCATTCCATTGCTAATATCTATAGATATATCCTCAGGTGGCTTGTAAGTAATAGTCGAAGTTCTCCCTGTAAATTGACTATCTACTTTAATTCCACTTATGCCAAGCCACTCATCAATTCCTTCTATAGAAAACCTATAGGTATTGAAATTGACTTTTTCTCCCTCATCGTATGACGCTTTAAAAAGCACCATACCAACATAAATTATTGTTTTTGAAACACCGCCAAATGAAATGTTCTTTGTTTTATAGAAGCAATCATCTAGTGTAACTAAACCATGACCTTCAGTTTGACCAACTATCCTTTCTATAGGGTCACTAGTGTTAAGTAATTTGTTCAAGCCATCTATGCTTTCATCAAATAGGCCCATGGTTTCTAGCTCAATATTCCCTCCATTTGATATTAACAATGTACCAAATACTTTTTTTTCAGGGGAATTTGGGAGCCAAAAATAGCCTAGCTCCTTTATTTCATTCTTTAGACGCACTCTTGCCCCCTATTAAATCTAACGCCTAAGCTCAGCCGACCGCAAAGCGGAGCGATTTTTGTGGCAAAATGGAGCGTAGCGACTGCCACAAAAAGCGCGGAGCTTTGTGGGTCGGCTGGAGCTTTTTG
>JAMONB010000258.1 GCA_027066745.1 Flavobacteriaceae bacterium | reverse complement strand
GAAGTTGACCCTAATTTTACAGGAGACATGGAGGCTTTATTGCGACCAGAAATAGAATACAATCAAGATGAAGCATTTGCTTGGTTGAAAAAAGAAATTATAGAAAAGATATAGCATGTCAGAAGATCATAAGAAAATATTGAAAAAATAGCTTTGGAACATTGCTGATACACGTAGAGGAAAAATGAATGCGAATGAATTTTGTGATTATATGCTAGGATTTATTTTTCTACCCTCTCGAAATAAAAGAATTCCTATTTAACACATTGTATGCCTTGCCTATAAAAAACCAACTTGGCTAGAGATGGGTTTAATTTGGATTTTTATATCTTGCGTTTAGATACATGTTGTAGAGCATTTTGAAATAATCTGGGGCTATTATGAATTTATAGATATTAATTGTATCTTTGAATTGCTTTACTCGGAAGCCTTCCACTCATCAAAGAAAAGTTGTACCAACACCGATTATTAAAAACATAGTTTAATCGAATATATTCTCGCTTTTTGAGAATGGTTGATGAGTGACATTTTATCTTGCGAATACAAATATATTTTAAGATGAAACAAAATGTTAAAAAACATAATGTAGATTATGTAAAAAGACTTGCAAAAAATGTTAAAAGAGAACAAAATATCTCTCACCACGAAGCTTTAAATCTTACTGTTCAAAAATTTGGATTCAATAATTGGAAACATTTTCTTAATGAAACTGAAAAACAAGCTAAAGAATCTATAGAACACAAAAAACCTATTCCAAATAATAATTTATCCGTAACTGATATGAATAAATTAACTGGCTTATGTCTTAATGGATTTTCAAACGGAAATGAAGAATTTGATTCCTCAAATTTCACTGAAATCAAAAAAATAGAAAGAATAAGAACTGAAATTAGAAAGTATTTTACCAAAACAAAATCTTTTAATAAGACAAGAAGTTCTTACGGTTTGAAACATGACCTTGAAAGACATTTAGGGAACTATGTTGCTAATGGAGAATTAATTTACGCAATGTATTTAGAAGGTTATGAAATAAAACGAAATGATATTAATTGCTATTTCAACATAAGCTCCGTTGGCTTGGGAAATTTAACCATTTCTAACAAATTATTAGAATCATTTAAAATATCGTGGAAGTATGAACTTGAAGAATATTTGAATACTCTAAAGAGATTTAAACAATTCAAAAAATACAAGTACCATTTCAACCTAATTATTAAACTTCTATTAGAAAATGGTATCCCTAAAAAAAATGTATACGGAGTAATTTGTGCGGAAATAGGTGAAACTTCTGAAACTATAAAGCAATGGTTTGCTATTGAAAATGATGAATTAATTCCAGCAGAAAAACTAATAGTTCTATCTAATATATTTAGGTTAAAACCTGAAAAATTAAAAAATTTCTAAAGCTAAGTACACCCATAAAAACTCACATAAATAAAACAGTGTACAATGTATAAAATTAATGTGGATTTTTATTTTTAGCCTAAAATTTTGTGTCTATTTATAATGTCACATATTCTTATTTGAGTATTTTTAGTCCGACAAAGATCAAAACACAAAATAAGTATAAGCTTGTGGCTCGGCTGACAATTCACGAATTGTCAAACTCCCACTAATCTTATACAAAAACGTTGTAGAGCATTAAAAATCACGAAACCCTTATGAAAAATATTGCTACCGAAAAAATTTTTAGTTTACCAAAAAAAGACAAAAAAAAAAGGTTTATTATCGGAAAAAAAGGAAAGAAAAATTTACTTGTGATTGCTTTAAATCCAAGTACTGCAGATATTGATAATCACGACCCAACAACAAAGAATATTGAAAAAATTGCTAAAATGAATGGATTTGACGGTTGGACTTTATTTAATCTATGCCCAAAAAGAGCAACACATCCTTCCGAATTAGAAATAAACCCTCAAAAGAATTTAATGAATGAAAATTTGACTTTTTTAAATTCTTTTTTACACTTCAATGAATTTAAGATTACTAATGTTTGGGTTGCGTGGGGAAATAATATTGATAAAAAAAATAAAGAATATTTTAGAGAAAGTGCATTCCATATGTTTGGAATATTTGAAAAATATAATTGTGAATATTTAGCAGTCGGAATAAATAAAACTGGAAAAGGAAACCCAACTCATCCTTCTCCACAAGCAATAAATCAAATTTATAAGTCAAATAACAAACCGAAACTCACAAAATTTGACTTAAAGGAATATATTTCTAAAATTAAACGAATAATAAAAATTGAACCTGAAATATCAATTAATGAAAGTATGATTAAATAGAAACGCTCTACAACAACGCCTATAAACAATTGCTTGGTCATTTTGTACTTTGAAAATCCTGCGGATTTCTAGCCAGTTTCAGAAATCTTACTAAATTAGTTGCTTAAACACGCAATGTAATATTCACACAACCTTACTCATAAGCCTATGAAACTAATAGAGAACATTGAACAATTGGAACAAAATCTAGAAATGGTTGAGGTTTATTTATCAGAAGAAAATGACGAAGCAATAGGACTAATTCGCAGAGGAGCTTGCTTTGTTGCATATGAAATTGAGGGTGAATTAAGGTTCGCACCAAGTAGATTTGTTGGTTATAAAAATAACAATTTAAAACAACATTTGACTTCACACAAAGATGGACGAGACACAAATATGGTTATCGAAAGAATGATGGATATTAAACTCGGATCGAATGGGAAATTGGAAAAATTATTCCTAAAATATTGTAAAAATCTCGGAATTGAACCTTATAACAAAAAAAGAAAATATTGGAAATTTAATCTGTCAAAGGAATTTAATGCAAATGCGGAATTAGATGGAGAATTTCCTGAAGGAAAAATATCTGAACGAAAACATAAGTTTCGTGAACGAAATTCAAAGGTTATTCAACTTGCAAAACAGAATTTTAAAGATAAGAATGGTCGCTTATTTTGTCAAGTCTGCGAATTTGACTTTGAAAATGAATATGGAGAAATTGGTGTTAATTTTATAGAAGCACATCATACAATTCCAGTTAGCGAAATGAAAGTTGGACATAAAACTAAAATTGAAGATATTGCAATGCTTTGCCCAAATTGTCATAGAATGGCACATAAGAAAAGACCTTGGCTGAAAATGGAGGAATTAAAACAATTAAGAAATAAAGAATAATCGACAAGGTTAGTAACTAATTTAGTTGCTGAAACACGCATCGAAATCATACACAAAACGTCAGACTGTGCATTAACCTTTTTTGAGTATTTTTGTGTTCTGAGTGGTAGATAAAAATATTAAATACACAATTCTCAGTAATTTTATTTTAGTTATTACACAGACTCATGTTTTACACCATTAAAAACAAGGTTCCTGAATGTAAGCAATAATTAAAAATATAAATTTTATGAAAAAAATACTATTATTATCATTTATCATCCTATTAGGATTAAAATCATTTGCCCAAGAAACTGGGAATGACAGTTATACAATACAACGGCTACTAATTTACAATGAAAAAGGTGAAATTTTATTAGAAAAAAATGATTTCGGGTGGATGACACCTGCATTAAGACATAATTCTAAAACAACAATAATAGATGGACTGAATGATTTGGCTTCTGAATTTGATTTAAAAATATCGAGCCCAAAAATATCTGGAATTTTTATGTTTATGTCTGACTATAAACCAATTTCTCAATTTAGACAACATTATAGTTGTAGTATTGTTGATGGTCAATTAAAAGTTCCTGAAAATAAAAAAGATGCTCAATGGTTTACAGTTAGTAAAGCAATTGAAATGATGTCGTTACCAGACACAAAAGCACCACTTGTAATAAGAGATATGACAAAACAGTTATTATATTATCCTGAAATAATTTGGGGAGGGACGTTTCTTTTAAGTAAAAAAGAGGGGAAAATATCATATAAAACTACTGAAAATTTCTATCCTTTGAGATAAAAAACGGCACACATCAAAAAATGATAGAAAAAGTAAAATTCATGAATCATTTTTCCAATATTCCTCACTAAGCCGAATCCATTAATCTTGATAACAGATTATTTACTAAATTATATGAATTTTTCAAATTAATGAAATTATATTGATGGTAATTGCCAACATAAATATTACAAAACAAGATTATTGATGGTATTTGCCAACATTTTATTGTAAAATATAATTGTATTTTGTATGTTTGTATTAGTAAATACCAACATTAAACATAATATAAACAATTAACGATGGCAAATACCAACACGGAATGGATATCTATGAGTGATAAAGCAATTATTTATACTATTGGTAAATACATAAAACATCAACGCTTAAGTCAAAACATAACACAAGAAAAAATTGCTGAAATTGCGGGAATCAATCGATGGACTATGAGTAGAATTGAAAATGGAGAAGCTATTTCATTAATTTCATTAATACAAATTCTAAGAGCTCTTAATCTATTAAATGTTCTTGATATTTTTAAAATTGAAACACAATTAAGCCCATTAGAACTTGCTAGGATAGAAAAACAAAAACGACAAAGAGCAACAACTGACGGTAGCATTAAACAACATGAGAGTGAATGGTAGAAGTAAAAACAGCATATGTTAAAATTTGGGGACAAACTGTAGGGGCTGTAGCATGGGATGAGAATCAAGGTTTCGCCAGTTTTGAATATGAACCAAAGTTTAAATTAAAAGGGATAGATTTAGCTCCTATCAAAATGTCTCTTCACTCTAATCAAAGAATATTTACATTTCCAGAACTAAAACCATCAAAAAACAGTGAGTACAGCACATTTAAAGGTTTACCAGGTTTATTAGCAGATGTATTACCAGATAAATATGGAAACCAATTGATAAATACTTGGTTGGCTCAAAATGGTCGCCCTGAAAATAGTATGAACCCCATAGAACAACTCTGTTTTATAGGAAAAAGAGGGATGGGAGCTCTAGAATTTGAGCCAGCAGAATTCAGCTCAAATAAAAACTCTTTTCAAATTGAAATTAGTAGTTTAGTTGATATTGCACAGAGAATGTTAGATAAAAGAGAAGCGTTTGAAATCAATATAAATAAAAATGAGCAAAAGGCAATGATGGATATTTTAAAAATAGGAACATCTGCCGGAGGAGCAAGGCCAAAGGCAATAATAGCTTATAACAAAAAAACTGGAGAGGTTCGTTCTGGACAAACAAATGCTCCAAAAGGATTTGAACATTGGTTGATAAAATTAGACGGCGTAAGCGATGCACAATTTGGTGAAAGTAAGGGTTATGGGAGAATTGAAATGGCATATTACAATATGGCAACAGATTGTGGCATTGATATGATGGAATCTGAATTATTGAAAGAGAATGGTAGAGCTCACTTTATGACTAAGCGTTTTGACAGGGAAAAAGGTTCTAAAAAACACCATATTCAAACATTTTGTGCAATGCAACACTATGATTTTAATGAGGTCAGAAGCTTTAGTTATGAGCAATTATTTCAAACAATGAGACGACTACATTTACCATATCCACAAGCTGAGCAATTGTATCGTAGAATGGTATTTAATGTTATCGCTCGAAACTGTGATGATCACACCAAAAACTTTGCTTTTAGACTTAAAGAAGGAGGCCGTTGGGAGTTAGCACCAGCATACGATATTTGTCATGCTTATAGACCAGATAGTATTTGGGTAAGTCAACATGCTCTTAGTATTAATGGCAAAAGGAAAGGAATTGAAAAAAATGATTTGATAATCTTTGCAAAAGCAATGAACATAAAAAAACCAAAACATATTATTTCAGAAATAAACAATAAAGTCCAACTTTGGAATAATTATGCAGATGAAGTAAATGTTAACCCTAAGCAGAAAAACTCAATAGAAAAGACATTGTTAAATTTTGAGTAATGTAGTTAAAAACGATTAATTACTTTCACTAATCATTTTTCCAATATTGAGGCTTGGTATCTTCACTAACTTGATTCCAATAATCTTGATTTACAATACGCCCCTCAAAAGTTTTCAGTTTCCGTTGAAATACCCAAACGGTGGGGTTAAAAACCATATCAGTAACTGCAACGGTGTATAATTGAGGCTCTTCTTCGGTTTTTCTTTTTTCCTCTTGAATCAGCACTTCAAATCCGTTATGCTCTAACAATTTTTTTAGAAAATCTTTACGCTCTTTTTCAATCTTTTTTTCTACAAAAGTGACTCTCGTTTCTTCTATACTTCCAAATAAATGTTTTCCTGTTAGTCCCATTTTTTTAATTTAAGAAATTTGTACTTATCGTAAAAACATATTCGTATAAGGGGCTATACAGCCCTGCCACTAAAATACCAATAGCTGATAATACCAAACCTAATTTCATATAAAAATTAGAGTTAAAATGAGGAATAGCATCTTGATTTTTACGTAAAAACATCGCTCTAATTACTAGTAAATAGTAATACAATGAAATGGTTGCATTCACTACAGCTATAAATACCAATACATAATATCCTTTACTGGCAGCAGCAGCATATAAAAAGAATTTACCAAAGAATCCTGCCAAAGGAGGGATTCCTGCTAAGGAAAATAAAGCCAACATCATTAATAAGCTCAACTTAGGGTTGGTACGATATAAACCTTCGTAATCATCAATATTTTCTTTGCCAGACACTGCTGATATGGCTTGTACAACACCAAAAGCACCTAGGTTTGAAAAGATATAAACGGTTACAAAAAACAGGACAGTTGCTAAGCCTAACCCGTCAACCGAAAGCATTCCTAATAGAATAAACCCTGCTTGTGCTACAGAAGAGAAAGCTAAAAAGCGTTTCATATTTTGTTGTCGTAAGGCAAATAAATTACCAATAGTCATGGTAGCTATAGCAACAATATAAATAATTTTACTCCAAAAAGGGAGCAATGGTTTTAGTACGGTAAATAATAAAATGACTAAGATAACAACAGCTGCTCCCTTAGAAATAACGGATAAATAAGACGCTACATTGATAGGTGCACCTTCATAAACATCGGCAGTCCAAAAATGAAATGGAGCTAGTGATATTTTAAATGCCAATCCAGAAAAGAATAAGATAAATCCTAAAACAGATAGATTTGAAGCTGTTAGTGTGGTCGCGATAGCATCAAAATAAAGGCTTCCTGTAGTGGCATATAAAAATGAAATTCCGAATAATGCCGTTCCAGATGCCAAGGCTGATGATAAAATATATTTTACACCTGCTTCTGCAGATTCTCGTTTGGAAGTTTCATAAGCCACTAATGCTGCAACAGGCAACGTTGCCAATTCCAGTCCGAGATAGAACATTAAGAAATCGCCAGCAGAAATCATATAATACATGCCTAATAATGATGCTAATAATAAAAGGATAAATTCAGTGGCTTTATTTTGCTGAACTACTTTTTCTTTAAGCCAATCTGCAGATTGTAACAATACAATCAACACACCAACATTCAATACATTTTTAAAATAATAGAGTAACGGATTGGTTCTAAACATACCACCAAATAAACTCCCATCTTCTAAAGGTAAGAAACCAACGATGGTATGTATGGTAAAAAGGATTAACGCAAACGGAATGATAGACCCTTTTTGCTTTTTACTAGCAAAAATTTCAAAAATGAGTATTGCTAAAACAATAAATAGCAGGCCTAATTCAAAACGCATTAATAGAAGACTGTTCCAGTTCATTTTTTGTATCTTTTATTTTGTACAAGACAAAATTAATTCTATTATTTCTAGACCTAACAGGTTTTTAAAACCTGTTAGGTCTTTATATTTTAAAGTAATCGTTCTAAAAACGGTGCAATACTTTCTTTTATCATTTCACTTAATCCGTAAGGCATAGTACCAATAATTACCACAGGAATCATCAGTAATACCAAACCTGTTTTTTCATACCATGTTGCTTTTGGTAAGGTTGCATGTTCTTCATTTACCAAAGGTCCCATCATAATTTTTCCTACCATTCGTAAAATATATACTGCCGTAACTACAATAGATGAAACCACAATTATGGTTAAGATTCTACGGAACAGATCTGCATGTTCAAAAGCACCAACAAAAACATTCATTTCTGCTACAAAACCACTAAAGCCTGGGAGACCTAAATAGGCCAGTCCGGTAATTACATAAACGGCACCTATAAAGGGCAGTGTTTTCATAATCCCTCCTAATTTGGCAATATCTCGCGTATGTGTTCGTCCGTATACCATCCCGATTAAGGCAAAGAATAATGCGGTTAATAATCCGTGAGATAAAGACTGAATAATTGCACCACTCCAAGCTGTTTTATTGAGCATTAATAAGGAAAACAACACCAAACTCAAGTGACTTACAGAAGCATAGGCATTGATATATTTTAAATCTTTTTGCATGATAGCCCCAAAAGCTCCGTAGATAACACCAATGGTAGCTAACACTAAAAAGAAGTCTGTCCAATTTAAAGCACCTTGTGGTAGTAAATACATGGCAATTCTAAAAACACCATAACCACCTAATTTCATTAAAACACCTGCATGTAGCATAGATACGGCTGTAGGAGCAGAGGCATGACCAGAAGGTGACCAAGTATGAAATGGGAATAAAGCTCCAATTACAGCAAAACCGATAAATACAAAAGGAAAAAATAGATTTTGAGCAGCTACAGGAATATTTACCTGAGCAATTTCTAAAATATTAAACGTTAAAGCACCACCATCTGCATTTGAATTGAAATAGATTCCGAAAATACCAACAGATAATAGGGCAGAAGCCGCCATTAACATTAGGGTTAATTTCATGGCAGAAAATTCTTTAGGACCAGAGCCCCAAATACCAATGAGCAAATACATGGGTATTACAGCAATTTCATAAAAAACGAAAAGTGTAAATAAATCTAGAGAGATAAAAAACCCGAAAACACCAGCGGATAAAATGATGAGTGTTATAAAAAATTCTTTGGGTAAATCGTCTACTTTCCATGAGATAAACACACCTGCTAAAACTACAATAGCAGTTAAGGCAATCATCACTACAGAAATAGCATCTACACCAATGGCATAATGAATATTAAACGATTTAAACCACGTGTAATCTTGGGTAAAAACCATAATATCTTTATTCACAGCACGTTCTTTTAGATATGCAAAAATCAGATTGATTGACATGGCAAACTGAATTGCCATTCCAACCAAAGAAATAATTCTCACCTGTTTTAGGTTTTTAGCAAAAACTAAAACAAAAACCGTAACCAATGGTACTATTACAAAAAGTGTTAATATATCCATATTAATTTATTCTAAATAAATTCCAATCCCGAAGTTTTGGGACAAATCCCAAATTCCAAATCATTGTTTTTTGTTATTTATTCTCATTTATAACCATAAATAAAATACTATCATTGCAAGAATTACGCTCCCGCTGATAAATGCCATGGCGTAATCTTGAAATTTTCCTGATTGTAATCCTTTAATTTTATCTGAAATTGATAGCGTTACATTTCCGACACCCACCATAGCAGCATCAACAACATGTTTATCAAACCATGCTATGGGTGCTCCAATTAAACCAAAAATTATTTTTTTTGTTACAAATTGATAGATTTCATCAAAGTAAAATTTATGATATGCCCATTTATAAGTGACTCCAAATGTATTTGCAATAGTATCAGGTAATTTTGTTTCTTTTTTATATAAAATAA
>JAMONB010000257.1 GCA_027066745.1 Flavobacteriaceae bacterium | reverse complement strand
TATAAAGTAAAATAATTTAATAGGTAAACAATGTGAATTGATGAAATCAAGAGTTCTTAAGTCAAGAAATATATCAGTATCATTTATGAGTTCAATAAATTTTGAAAGTTCTTGAAAATCATAAACTGAAAAACTGACCTTTTCATTAAACTGACCAATCAAATTAAAGTATTCTTTTTTTTCTTTGGGATTGAACCTTCCTATAATTTTTACCTGAATAGTAAGATTCTCATTGTTTTTTATCAATTCTTTTAAAACATTTAAAAAGTAGATAAACCCTTTTTCTTTACTTATAGTGCCTGAATAACTCAATCTAAGTAAATTATGGGTAATGTTGGGTTCAGTTTCTATAATATATTCTTTTTTAGGATAGTAGGAGATATGAATGTTTTTCTTTTTAGAAAATATTTTTTTTGGAATGAGTCCTTTATAATACTCTCCATAGATAAATCCGTCAGCTAAAGAACATGAATATAAAAAAGCTATAAAATAAGGGATAGCATAAAATAGTCTTAGAAGATAATGGTACTTTTCTAACTGATTTTTTGAAGGATACCACTCTGTAATGTCATAAATTATTTTTGTATTCTTGCCTTTTGCATATTTTTTTGCAGCGAGTATTGGCAGAGGCTCCAAACAAATGATAACATCAGGGTTGAACTGTGATAATTTATCAATATAGATTTTAATTTTTTGTTTCCTATTAAAGTTTAATCCGTTAAAACTTGATATAGAAATTTCACCTTCCGTTTTAAAATCACATTCACTACTAATAATAGTAATTAAATGACCTTTTTGAGCTAATGTCTTTGCAAAATGGTGAAATAGTCTATCATCATCATGCTTATGTGCAGAAGAAAGAAGGGCTATTTTCATTTTTTACTTGATGTTTGATTGATAAACGATGTATAATAATAAAAGAAAAAGATCATACAGAAAACACCAGTAAACCACATTAAAAATGCAGAGGTGATTGCAGCTCCAAAAATCCCATAAGTTGGGATTAAATAGTAATTCAATACGATGTTT
Organism: Flavobacteriaceae bacterium; assembly: GCA_027066745.1. GTDB lineage: Bacteria > Bacteroidota > Bacteroidia > Flavobacteriales > Flavobacteriaceae > Aureibaculum. Next base: position 8,678 of record JAMONB010000257.1, on the reverse strand, counting down.
AATAGTATTGCAATGGCTATAATAATAAAATTGACATGAGATTTTCCTATAGATGAAAGTAGATTTCCGAAAAGGCCTCTCAAGATTAAAAGACCAGTTATTCCAAAAGTCAATACAAGTAAAGTTGAAAAATAGTGAACATATTCAGGATCAAATAAGGAAAGTAGAAATTTACCAAAAACAGAAATTACAGCTAAAAATCCAATACTTATAAAACTAAAGAGTAGTATATAATTTTTTATATATGAATAGATATACTCTTTATTAGTAAGTTTTTCGGTAAACTCAACAAAATCAGTTGCCATAAATGCTCTAGATAAAAATAAGATACTAAAGGGAATTAAGCTTATATATTTAAAAGCTGTAACCATTTCCATATCAGAAAGTATATTGCCAATTAAAAGAATATCAATAGAAATGAGCAATACTGATGTTACATTTGCCATACTTGCAAAAAGGCCGTATCGCCAAAAGGTAGAATTTATAAAGTCAAAATTAGGGGTTGTTTTCCAGTTAAATTTTATTCTTTTTATGAAAATTAAAAAAGTAAGTAACGGAGTTAAAACAATAGCAATTGCATAACCTAATTCTTTAAAGTAAAAACTCAAGCTAAAAACTAAGAGAACAAGTATAATATTGTAGATAAGTTCAGTAAAAGCAAAAGCTTTATTCTTTTTTAAAAGTCTAAATTGAATCTGTAAAATTTCAAATAAAAATTGACCAATAAATGCCAAAGCTAAGAGCTTTAAATAAAAAGAAGTTATTGGTATATCAAAGTTTATTAATGTTGAAATGAGTATAGTTAGTGCTGTAAAGAGAATACTTATGAGTAACCCTTTTTTAAGAACTAAGGAAAATAAGTTGTTTTTTTCTTTATTAGTATTCAAAAATGAACCATAACGAATCAATCCTTGATTGATGCCTAAACTTGCAATTGGTGTAATAAATAAAATGATTTGAAAAGCATAAATAACCACACCCAGTTTTTTGTCTAGAATTATCTGTAAGGCAATCCATGAGGCAAAAAAAGATAAAAGCCTAGAACCTATTGAAGCTGCTAGTATATAATTGCCAGATCTTCTTGAAAAAGAGGATAGAAAATTGAATAAACTTTTCAAATAAAGTGTTTTAATGTATTTTAGCAAGCTAAAATAAAACACTTTTACTTAAAAAGGACAAATTGAACATAAAACATATATTTTTCGACTTAGACCATACCTTGTGGGATTTTGAAACCAACTCAGCTAAAACCTTTGAGTTTATTTTTAAAGATAATAATATTAATGTGAATTTAGACACTTTTTTAGAGCAATATGTGCCAATAAATCATCAGTATTGGAAGTTGTATAGGGAAGAGAAGGTTACAAAATCAGTACTTCGCTACAAAAGGTTGAAAGATTCATTTGATAGTTTGAACCATCCTATTTCTGATAAAATGATAGAACATTTGGCGAATGTATATATTGATAATTTACCTAATTATAATGCTCTTTTTGAAGGGGCTGTTGAACTTTTGAATTACCTATCTACAAAATATCAAATGCATATTATTACAAATGGTTTTGAAGAAGTACAAATAAAAAAAATGAAAGCTTCTGGTGTTTTACATTTTTTTAATCAGATAATTACTTCAGAAAGTGTTGGTGTAAAGAAACCAAATCCAAAAATATTCAATCATGCATTAAATTTAGCAAAAGCAAGTGTTAGCCAAAGTATGATGATTGGTGATAATTTAGAAGCAGATATTATGGGAGCACAGCAAATTGGTATGCAAACCATTTTCTTTAATTCTCATAAGAATCAAGAGAACCAGAAGTCAATTACTGTTGATAATTTGATGGAAATTAAACAATATCTGTAATTAAATCCTCGTTTAATTTATGATGAAAATTCAAAAGATACTATTTATTCTTATACTATTTTCTTGTTTAAGAATAACATCTCAAAATAAACAATTCCTCTACGGTTTTAAAGAAATACCTCAATCCTTATTAGAAAACCCAGGAGGAGAAGTTAACTTTGATAAACATATAGGAATACCTTTTTTATCAGGAATTTATGTAAATGCTACAAGCAGTAACAAATTGATCAGTAATTTGTTTGCTAAAGAGGTTGATCTTAATGCTAATTATCAAGCAATAATTCATGAATTAAGCTCTAAAGATTTTCTTGCTATACATGAACAAGTTGAAGTTCTTAACATCGGATACCGACTAAAGAATACTAAAGATTATATTAGTTTTGGTTTCTATCAAGAGCTAGATTTAATAGCTTATCATCCTAAAGATTTTGCAGTTTTATACTATCAAGGTAATTATGATACTAATGGAAATATTGTTTCAAATAGGCGTTTAAATCTTGAAGATATCAACTATAAAGGAGAAGCTTTTGGTGTTTTTCATGTAGGTGTTTCTAGAAAGGTAAATAAAAAACTGAATATTGGTGCTAGAGTGAAATTGTATTCAGGTGCTTATAATACTCAATCAATTAGCAATAGAGGTACTATTACTATTCAACAAGACAATAACAATAACTTTCAAACAGTATTAAATGGTGTAGATGCGAAATTTAGTAACTCAGGATTGACTGAAATTTCAAAGGGTAACATTATTAGTACTGCAATTAAAAATGGACTGTCAGGGGGTAATTTAGGATTAGGATTAGATTTAGGGTTTACCTATCATTTTAGAGATGATTTGACTCTTTTAGGAAGTGTATTAGATTTAGGATTTATAAATTATTCTAAAGATATAAATACCTACAGTATAAGTGGTGATATTGAAATTAATGGACTAGATATATTCAACCCTCCAAATGATAAGCCTTTAGACTATTGGAAAGATATTAAAGTAGATATAGACGCTCAAATCTCAATGGATACGTTACATTTTTCTTATATTTCATTTAGACCACCTAAAGTATATACGTCTCTTTTTTATAAGTTTGGGAGGTATAATAGAAGAAGCGGTTCATGTGCTATTGGAGAAAACTTAAATAATAAAGCGTATTTAAATGAAGTAGGTGTACAATTATATTCTATCTTTAGAGTTGTAAAACCACAGTTGGCAGCATCATTGTTTTACACAAGGCGTATTACCAAATTTTTAAAAACGAAAGTTACTTATACTGTTGATTCTTATTCCTTTTATAATGTTGGTGTAGGAGTTTCTTCTCAATTAGGTAAATTTAATTTTTATACAGCTGTAGATAATCTTTTTGGAGTTACTGATATGTACAATTCAAAAAAAATAACATTGAGTTTAGGGATGAATTTAATTTTTGAATAATAAAATACTTATATTTATCGACTAAATTAAATCCATACTGATGAAACTTAAATTATTTATCCTACTTTTTACTGTTTTTATTTCGAATTCTATTTTAGGTCAATCCTTAAATGAATATAAATATATAATAATACCTTCAAAGTTTGATTTTTTAAAATTTGAAGATCAACATCAGTTGAATTCATTGACTAAATTTTTATTTGAAAAAGAAGGGTTTATAACTATTTATGATAATTTAGAACGACCTGCTGATTTGTCAAATAATCCTTGTTTAGGGTTGACAGCAGATGTGTTTAATGACTCTGGTATGTTCACTACTAAATTAACTATTGAACTGGTTAATTGTAAAAATCAGAAAGTTGTACAAAGCGAAATAGGAAAAAGTAAAGAAAAAGATTATAAAAAAGGTTTTCAAGAAGCATTACGAAATGCTTTTAAGTCAGTTTCAGCTTTAAATTATAATTATGTAAACAAATCATCAGTTGTAGTTGAAAAAAACGTTCAAAAAATTAAGCCAGTTGATGTTGTAACTATTCAAGAAGTTGAAGAAGAGGTCGCAAAACCAGTGACTATAGAAGTCAGAGAAGATGAAGGGCATATAGTTAGAAAAACCAGTGTTGAAGTACCTTTGAAAGAGGGTGTAGCAAATGTAAAAACAAATGTGTTATACGCTCAAGCCAATTCTTTAGGCTATCAATTGGTTGATAGTACACCAAAAGTGGTCTATGTTTTACTAAAATCTACCAAAGAAAATGTTTATTTTTTGAGATATAAAAAAGGAGTTGTATATAAAGAAAATGATCAATGGATTGTTGAGTACTATGATTTAGATAAGTTGGTTAAAGGATTTTTAACTATAAAATTTTAATCAATTTCTGTTATTGCAAATTCTAATATCGCAATAGGTTTATTACTTAGCTGAGTTAGTTTTGGATATATTTCATCTAAAATATCAGAAAATGTTTCAAAATCTTCACTTTGTAATTGAGGACCGTAAATACTTACTCCTAACCAATCAATATAATCATCACCAGGATAATAGTTTTCTATAGAGTTCCATTGTTCATTAGGTTCACTATGAGCATCAACATGAAAAAACCAAGTAATATTAGTTACGCCTTCGCCTCTAAATAAATCGATGATATGTCGGTAAGCATCACGAAACCGCTCAGGGCCATCTGCTAAAGAGGGGTTTCCATATGTATCAAGCGTGTCTTTACCATTAAACTCTCCATTCCAAGGAAACCAATTGCCATTAACTTCAGTACCAAATTCAACTAACAAAGGATAGTTGATGTTTTTAGCTTCATTTGCCCAAGCTATAAGTTGGGTGTCAAACTTTTTATCAATAATGTTTTGCATGGTGTATACTGGGTCGGCACCTTTTTCTCCAAAATCACTACGAGCCATCATTCTAATAAATGGAGTTCGCCCAGTTTGATGTATCGTAGTTACTTCATCATAAGGAAAGCTTAAGTTGTCTAACCAATTGTCAGAAAAATAAACCCAAGCCAATTCCTTTTGAATAAGTGTTTCAAAATCTAAAATACGTTGCTGAGTAACATTACTCTCTTCACCACCAAAATCTGGAAAAGCACCATGATACAATCCACTTATAGGTGAGGTTAATTTCTGATTGTCAAAAATCAACATGCTTTTGTAAAATGAAGAGGTGATGTGTTCTTTATATGTTTTGACTGCCTCTGGAGAAGAATCTAATCTTAATCTTGCATCATCAAAATTTTCATGCCACCAAGCAATTCCTTTTATATTTGGATAATTAGTTGATTCTATTGAAGTAAAGGCATTATTAATCCAAGTTGCTTTTTTACTTTCAGTTTCTTGATCATTTTGTTGAGATTCACAAGAGCTAATAATAACAATAAAAGAGATAAAATAAACGAAGAACTTCATAAGTTTAAAACGATTAATAATCGTATTTATTTTTCCAACGCTTTTTTAAAAAAGATCTGAAATTATTCTCTCTTGCATTGTTTCCAGGTTCGTATAGTTTTGTATTTTTTATTTCATCAGGTAAAAACTCTTGTTCTGCAAAATTATCATCATAATTATGAGCGTATTTATAATTTTTGCCATAGTCTAAATCCTTCATTAATTTAGTTGGTGCATTTCTTAAATGTAAGGGTACGGACAAATCGCCAGTTTGTTTTACCAATTGTTGAGCCTGCCCAATAGCTATATATGAAGCATTACTTTTAGGTGAATTTGCCAAGTAAACAGCACATTGACTTAATATAATTCTAGATTCAGGGTAACCAATCATTGAAACCGATTGAAAAGTAGTATTAGCTAATATTAAAGCAGTCGGATTTGCATTACCGATGTCTTCAGAAGCTAAAATAAGCATTCTACGGGCTATAAATTTAACATCTTCGCCACCTTCAACCATTCTAGCTAACCAGTATACAGCTGCGTTTGGATCACTTCCACGGATAGATTTGATAAAAGCAGACACAATATCATAATGTTGCTCACCAGTTTTGTCATATCTAACTGTGTTTGTTTGAACTTTTTCTAAAACCTTAGCATTGGTAATAGTCACTTTATCATCTTCAGAATTGACAATCAATTCAAAAATATTTAACAATTTTCTAGCATCACCACCCGAAAGTTGTAATAAGGCATCCGTTTCTTTAAGTTTTATCTTCTTTTTTGAGATAATTTCATCTTCATCAATTGCTCTGTGTAATAAAGCAACTAAATCATCCTTGTCAAAAGAATTTAAAATATACACTTGGCAACGAGAGAGTAGGGCAGGGATGACCTCAAAACTAGGGTTTTCAGTAGTTGCTCCAATCAATGTAACCCATCCTTTTTCTACAGCACCTAATAATGAATCTTGTTGTGATTTACTAAATCTATGAATTTCATCAATAAATAAAATCGGATTTTTAGTGGTAAATAAACCACCACTTTGTTTTGCTTTATTAATTACTTCTCTAATGTCTTTCACACCAGAATTAATAGCACTAAGTGTGTAGAAAGGACGTTCTGACTCACTAGCAATAATATTTGCCAAAGTAGTTTTTCCAATACCAGGAGGTCCCCAAAAAATAAGAGATGGAATAATACCACGTTTAATATGTGCAGTTAATGCTCCGTTCGGACCAACCAAATGTTGTTGACTTATATAGTCATCAAGAGTTTTTGGACGTATGCGTTCTGCTAATGGAGGAATCATAGTACAAAAATAGAGAAAACAATGCTTATAATTGTTTTATGCCTGACAATTTGTACAACAATTCACAATTGGTTGTATTTTTGTTATAGAAGTTAATAGATAGAATAATAAACGATATTAATACCCTTCCTCCCGATACTTTGGGATGGGGAGGCTAGGAGAGATGAATTTACAAGAAGAACATCAACAATTTAAATTTTCACCAATGGTAATTGGTATTCCCCTATATTTTGTTTTGTTGTTGTGGATTGTCTTTTGGATAGAAGGTAATTATGATCTTTATTTCACCAATTATGGACTCTATCCTAGAACTTTAATCGGATTAAGGGGTATCCTATTTTCACCATTTATTCATGGTGGTATAAAGCACTTGTCTAACAATTCTATTCCGTTATTTATTTTAATGACCTCTTTATTTTATTTTTATAGAAAGATCGCTTTTAAGGTTTTGATTTACGGCGTATTATTAAGTGGTGTAATCACATGGTTGATTGCAAGGCAGTCTTATCATATAGGAGCAAGTGGCATTGTCTACTTGTTATTTAGCTTTATATTGTTTAGCGGATTGATTAGAAAATATTACAGATTAATAGCCGTATCATTAATTGTTATTTTTCTCTATGGAAGTATGATTTGGTATATTTTACCTATAAAAGAAGAGATTTCATGGGAAGGTCATTTGTCAGGTTTTATTGTAGGGTTGTTATTTGCTGTTATTTATAGAAAACATGGACCCCAAATGCCACAATATGATTGGGAGAAGTTATCAACTATTCTAGAAGGGGAAGGTGAAATGTCTGTTGCTATTTATCCAAAAGGGAAAATGTTTTTTGAACTTCCTATTACTATTTTACCAGAAGAAGATAAGTATTGGCTTTTAGATGAAGAAGAATGAAAGAAGCAAACAGTTCTCTGTTGCAGTATGTAGTATTTTTTTAATTTTGAACACTGCCTACTGCCGCTGTCTCACCACTTCATATAAAGCAACACCACAAGCCACTGAAACATTTAGAGAGGCAATATCACCTAATAAAGGGATTTTTGCCTTAGCATCAGCTATTTTAAGCATGGCAGGAGAAATACCTTTATGTTCAGAACCCATAATTAAAGCTGTCGGTTTATTTAAGTCTATGGTATAGATAGTGTCATCAGTTTTTTCAGTAATGGCTACAATTTGTATACCTTCAGCTTGTAAATGATAAATAGCATCTAATAAATGATTGACTTTGCAAATTGGAATTTTAAAAGCTGCACCAGCAGATGTTTTTATGGCATCAGCGTTTATTGGTGCACTACCTTGATTTGGGATGATAATAGCATCAACACCAGTACATTCTGCAGTACGTAATATGGCACCAAAATTCCGCACATCAGTAATTTGATCTAGCAATAAATATAGCGGTTTCTCTTTTTTTGTCGTATTAATAATTTCTTCTAAATTGTGAAAATCAACAGCAGAAATTTTAGCAATCACTCCTTGATGGTTTTGATTTTTTGAAAGATGATTTAATTTCTCAACGGGTACATGGCTAGAAGAGATACTATGTCTTTTAATTAAAGTATTTAATTCAGAGAATAGATGTCCGCTCAATCCTTTTTGAATGTAAACTTTTTCTATAGTCTGACCAGCATCAATGGCTTCTATAATAGCTCTAATGCCAAAGATGATTGTTTGAGTGTTTTGCATGGGGTAAAGGTAAGGGAAATTAAAGATTTAATATTATAAGTTAGAAAGTATACAGAGATCAAGATTCAAATAGTAACCTGAGTTCGATTAATACTTTTCATTTTTTTTTGTAAAAAAGCAAATGTTTTTATATATTTAATGTATTGAATATTAATTATATAACTCAAATATTTACTTATGATTACTACAGATAAAGTTACCGAAATATTTTGTTTAATTGATGAATTTTCTAAAGAATTTGAATATTTCATTGAAAAAAGTCTCATTGGTGTCAAATCAAAGCGACCATCAACAATGTCTTCAAGTGAAATCATGACGATTATTGTTCTTTTTCACACAGGTTGTTTTAAAAATTTCAAGCATTTTTATATCGGTTATATTCAGAAACACATGCAAGATGAGTTTCCAAATACAGTTTCATATAATCGATTTACTGAACTCATGCAAAATAACTTATTACCTTTAACAATGTTTTTAAAGACTTGTTGTTTGGGCAATTGTA
>JAMONB010000256.1 GCA_027066745.1 Flavobacteriaceae bacterium | reverse complement strand
CCCTGAACAAATTAAAGAAGTTATCGGTAAAAAGAAAGAAGCTACTTTTATTCAATCATATGATGAGCTAAAGTCTTTTTTATTGGATAAATAAACTGTAATTTTGTAATTACTCTTGAACTTATTTTAGAGTTTTATCAATACAGAATGAAATACTAAAACAAATTCAGCATAACATTATTCTATATTTATTACTAATTAAAGACTTTCTAACTAAAATGAAAAATACAGCTTTAACCACTATTCATGAAGCTCTCGGAGCAAAACTAGTTCCGTTTGCTGGCTATAACATGCCTGTACAATACGAAGGTATAAATATAGAACATGAAACTGTTAGAAATTCCGTAGGCGTTTTTGATGTTTCTCATATGGGTGAATTTTTAATTACTGGAGCTAACGCATTACAACTTATCCAAAAAGTAACCAGTAATGATGCTTCAAAATTAGCAATTGGCGATGCTCAGTATTCTTGTTTTCCTAATGAAAAAGGAGGTATTGTTGACGATTTGATTTGTTATCGAATTAAGGAAGAACAATATTTACTGGTTGTAAATGCTTCTAATATTGAAAAAGACTGGAATTGGATTTCTAACTACAATACAAGTATTGGAGCTGAAATGCGAGACATGTCTGAAAATTTTTCATTGTTGGCAATTCAAGGTCCAAAAGCTGTTGAAGCTATGCAAACCTTAACATCAGTTGATCTTGCTGACATCAAATTTTACACGTTTAAAGTCGCTGATTTTGCCGGTATAGACCATGTAATTATTTCAGCTACTGGTTATACAGGTTCTGGCGGATTTGAAATTTATTGTAAAAATTCAGAAGTAGAGCAAGTATGGAATAAAGTGATGAAAGCTGGTGCAGATTATGGTATCAAACCTATAGGATTAGCAGCACGTGATACTTTACGTCTTGAAATGGGGTATTGTCTTTATGGGAATGATATTAATGACACCACTTCTCCACTGGAAGCTGGTTTGGGTTGGATTACCAAATTCACCAAAGACTTTGTGAATTCAACAAATTTAAAACAACAAAAAGAAGAAGGTATAAAGAAAAGACTTATTGGCTTTGAATTGGATGAAAGAGGTATACCTCGTCATGATTATGAAATTGTTGATGCTGATGGTAATAATATAGGAGTTGTAACTTCTGGTACAATGAGTCCGAGTTTAAAAAAAGGCATCGGTATGGGATATGTACAGAAAGAATTCTCAAAATCAGGAACTAAAATTTATATACAAATACGAAAAAAAGTAATTCCTGCAACTGTAGTGAAATTACCTTTTTATAAGGGGTGACGATTATTTAAAGCCATCTTAAAAACAGGTATATATAGTCATTAGTTCTCATAACCTCTAAATTTTTTTGTAATTTGACGCAACGTATATAAGAATTGTGCATCCAGATAAAAAACAAAAAACTATGAGAAAAATATTTTTTTTAGGGTTGGTCTTTATTCTAGGACTAACTTCTTGCAATAAAGATGATGACAATTCTGGAAAATCAAAGAAGAATTACACTTTTGATTTCAATAGTACTGGTATAGAAAACTGGAAGAGTTTTTTTTCTGATTACCCAGAAGGATCAGAGACTTTTTATGAATTAACATTTGAATATTCAAACTTACCAGAACCACTAGAGACAAACATTAAAGCTCTAAAGTTATCTGGTAATAATCATAGTGATGATTTATTTAGTGCTATTTATAGGAAATTTGATGGGTTACAACCAAATAAAAATTATTCAATTACATTTGATATTGATTTTGCATCAAATGCACTATTAAATGGCACAGGTATTGGTGGTTCTCCTGACTTGTCAATTGGAGCAGGCGGATTTAATTATGTACCGAATAAAACACCTGAAAATCTAAGAGGTCACGTTTACCGATCAAATTTTGAATCAAAGTTACAAGCAGACCTATCAAATGATGTCTTTCAAATTTTAGGAACAATTGGTGTTTCTGAAGTTGACCCTACACCATTTGCACTTATAAACAGGAATAATTTAGATAATCCTATTAAAATAGAATCAAATTCAGAGGGTGAAATTTGGTTAATGATTGCAACCGATTCTGGACATGAAGGAATAACTACATTATATTATAAAACTATCAAAATAAGTATTGAATAATGAGCTAAACCACCTAAACGATATTAAAACGAAGTTTGGTCGTGTCTAAAAACAAGACACAAAAGTGAAAAGAGCAATACTACTAATGGATTACCGAAACATTCAAGAAAGTGAAAACATTAAAAAACATACTTATTTCTGTGTTATTCGTAATTATTGGAGTACCAATTTTTATTCTGTTTTTACCGTTTATGATTATTCTATTTCCTATTCATTATATTCAAAGAAAACGATTTGAAAAAAAGTACGCTAATTTTTTAATTGAAAATAATGGCACGAACTTTTTTTGTTATAATAACCGAAAAAAATCAAAAGAATATATTGAACAAAATATTATCCCTAATCTGAATGGCGGAATTGAAATCGTATATCTGAATGGAAAAAAAGTAGTGTCTAAACATTCTGTAGAATTTATCTCTCAAGCACTTTATAGTTTTAAAAAGTATAACCGATTTCCTCATTTAATGAAAATACGGAATGGTAAACTGATTGATAAATCCATAAATAATCCTTTTTATAATGTGCTAAATTTAAATAAACCAAAAACTGAATTATTAAATCAAATCAATCGGTTCTTTGAAATAGTGTGAAAAAGATATATTTAGTTGCTACTTTTGAAAGGTGAATGTCTAGGAGTTTAAACAGATACTGTATCATCGTAGAACTTATAATACCAATTTAAACATATAACGTCGTAAAATAAATATTTAAAGTGGTATAACAATTAGAAACTTTTATTAAAAATTTTTAAGGTTAAAAAATAGGATAGATGAAGTAAATTATTTTACTTCATTAACAAAGGTGAAAATTAAATAACTATTATTTTTTTTGTTTCATTATAATTTTCATTTGACATTCTCAATAAATATACTCCTTTTCTCATATTAGAAAGATCAATTTGAGTAAAAATGCCATTACTGTCGGCTTTAACTTCTTTTGAGAAAATGATCTTACCGCTTAATGATATTACGCTTAATTTTAATTTTTCTTTTTGAGTTGGTAAATGTATATTTACTAATCCTTGAGTTGGATTAGGATAGAGATTAATCTCTTCCTTTTTATTTATAGAACAATCTTCTACTATAACAATAATTTCAACAGTTTCTAAGACTCCATTTTTTTGTGCAGAAACACTATAAGTTGTAGTTTGTTGAGGCTTAATAGTAATTGCTGAATTCATGCCTCCAGTATTCCATAAATAATTGGAACTACCTTTGGCTTGTAAAACTAGTTCGTCACCAAAACAAATAGTGATATCTTTTCCATCATTAATAGTTAATGGTGTCTCTTCAATACTAACCTTTACTTCATCAGAATCTTTACAGCTTCCTTCTGCACTAACCTCAACAGTATATATAGTTGTTTCATTTGGCTGTACAGTAATACTAGCTGTAGTTTCTCCAGTGTTCCATAAAAACACTGTACCACCAGTAGCTGATAAAGTTATATTATCTCCAGGTTCAATTGTCACATCATTTCCTGCATTTGCTAATACAGAATTTTTAACATTAACTATAATTTCATCAGTGGCACTTTCACTACAATTACTACTTGAAGTTACAGAATAAACGGTAGTTTTGTTAGGGCTAATTAAAATACTAGAAGTTGTTTCTCCGGTATTCCATAAAAAATCACCTGTTCCTTGAGCTATAAGTGTAATTTGATCTCCAGAGCAAATAGTCTTATCATTTCCTAAAACTACAGAAGGGGCTTTTTGAACATTAACATACACATCATCAGAAACTGAACAATCACCTATTGTTGAGGTTACCCAATAAGTTTTAGGTGTGTTAGGACTTACGGTTATACTTGCTGTTGTTTCACCTGTACTCCATTTAAAATTTCCATTTCCTGAAGCTGTTAAAACAACGGACTCTCCAGTACAGATAGTTTTATTAGCTCCTGCATCAATAATTATTTGAGCACCAACATTAATTGTAATTTCATCAGTAACTGATACTCCACAAGAGTTTGACACAGTAACAGAATATGTGGTGGTTTCTGTCGGTTTTACCCTAATTCTATTAGAAGTACTACCATTACTCCATAAAAAACTACCTGAACCAGAAGCTCTCAAAACCACATCATCACCATAGCAGATGTTTTTATCTTCTCCTAAATTTACAATTGGCAAATTATTTACATTGACTGTAACTTCATCTGATGCTGTTTTATCTCCTTTAGATACGGTAACTGTGTAAGTTGTAGTTTCATTCGGACTTACGACAATACTAGCAGTTGTCTCACCTGTACTCCATAAAAAACTTCCATTTCCTTCAGCAGTTAAAGTGACTTGATCATTTTCACAAATAGTCACGTCTTCACCTGCATTTACTTGAGGGTCACTATTGTCTATCTCTTTTACAATTACATTAACTTCATCTATCACATCTTCTCCACATCTAGCACTTGCTGTTACTGAATATGTTACGTTCTCAGTTGGACTTACTATTATACTCTCAGTTGTTTCTCCTGTGTTCCATAAGAAATCACCAGTTCCTTCAGCTGTCAAAGTTATTTCTTCTCCAATAGTTATTGTAACATCATCTCCTAAGTTTACTTCAGGTGCTTTATCAACTGTTACAATCACATTATCTGTAGCTGTACAATCTCCTACACTTGAAGTTACGGAATAGGTTGTGGTTTCTGTAGGACTTACACTAATACTTGCTGTTGTTTCTCCTGTATTCCATAAAAAATCTTGATTCCCTTCAACAGTTAAAGTTACTTCTTCTCCAGAACAAATACTTACATCCTCTCCTGCATTAAGTATAATACCAGGAGTTACATTTATTGTAATTTCATCTGAAACACTTATAACTTCACCACCACATGCCGTACTAACTGTAACAGTATAAGTTGATGTTTCAGTAGGATTAATAGTTATACTTTTAGTTGTTTCTCCTGTATTCCACAAAATTTCACCATTTCCTTCGGCGGTCAAAGTTATCTCATTACCTGCACAAATAGATATATCATCACCTAAGTTTACTTCTGGTAGTTGAACTATAGACACTATAACTTCTTTAGAAATAGAACAATCTCCAGAAGTGGCTGTAACAGCATATACAGTTTCTTCTGTAGGATTGACTGTAATACTTGCTGTTGTTTCTCCGGTACTCCACAAAAGCTCTCCTTCAGTCTCCGCAGTTAATGTTACATTACTTCCTGTACAAACACTTGTATCTTCAGTAATATTTAATGTAAGCTCTCCAGATACATTAACAATAATTTCATCTGTAGCTTCAGAATCACAATCATTGCTCGCAGTAACTGAATAAGTTGTACTTTCTGTAGGATTGACTGTAATACTTTCTGTAGTTTCTCCGTTATTCCATAAAAAATCACCAGTTCCATTAGCAGTCAGTACAACTTCACTTCCTACACAAATTGTTATATCTTCACCAAGACTAACTGTTGGAGCTTCATTAACTGTAACAATTACTTCATCTGAAACAGAATTATCACCATCAGATAAAGTTACAGTATAAGTTGTAGTTTCTTCTGGGCTAACAGTAATACTTGCTGAAGTTTCACCAGTATTCCATGAAAAATCTCCATTTCCAGTTGCAGTTAACGTTACCTCTTCTCCATAACATATTTCAGTATCTTCTCCTGCATTTACTCTAATTGAACCTGTTGAACTCTCGCCGTATTGATACGCACCAATTGAAAATAAATCTCCTCTAAATTTATTTTCAATATCAAAAAGGGTTGAAATTTCATAGCTACCACCTTCTGTAACCTCAATCGGAGAAGAAGATGATAAATGGAAATCTGACTCACTTATATATTGAGGGTCAACATTTGTATTGCCATTACCTGTTTCATGCCAATTCTTTCTATTGTCATAAAAATTACAATTAGAATATACTATTCCTTCATCATCATAATTTGGACCATAAACAGGACCTCCATCTCCTCTCATATTTGTAATCATACAATTCACCAACTCTAAATTGTTAATATTAGTGTTATATTCTTTGATAATATATATAGCATTATTAATTGTACAATTAATAATTTTATTATCTATTAAGGGAGAATTTGAAACCTCTCCTTCTGTGTATAATGCATATAAGGTATTGTTAATTACACAATTTCTTACAATATTATTATTAGCAATTGATGAGTTAGGATAATCATCTTCTTTATTATCATAAAATCCAATACCTTTAGTTACATTTTCAATGATTACTCTTTCTACTATATTGTGATTTACACCACCCCAAAACCAAACTCCACCAGTATTCTCATGCGATGTGCTTAAAAGGTTGGCAATATTGGAATTATTACCTACTTTACAGTCTTTTATAACATTGTAATTACTGCCATAGTTTCTAAAATAAAAACCTTCTGAAGTGTTAACTGCTTCTGATTTTTCTATAAGATTGTAGGTACTCCCTAAGCCAAAAGCATTGTATGCACCTCTAACTCCAATACCATGAGTACTAATATTAGTACGGGTGGTGTTATAATTCTCTACATAACAATTCCTTGCGATATTGTTATGTCCATTAAATGCAATATGGTAATCTTGACGTTCAGGTTCAGTAACTCTGTCATTATATGATTTACACCCTTCAAAAAGATTATTTCCATCACCAACAGCATATATTCCCGCTAGTGATGCATTAACAGAGCGAAGGTTTATAAATTTCATATGATCGTTACCTGAATATGGTCCCTTATCATTCCAATACTTTTTAGAATCATCAAATGTTTCAAAATTAATAAAGCAGGCATACCATGAGCTCCCCGAATTAGTAGCTGATCCAAAAGTTTTTCCATTAATTCTCTCAAATACTAAATAGCTATTGTAAGTTGATGTCGCTTGAATTCCTTGGGAATAATTTGTAATTTGTAAATTTCTAAAAATAACATAATTAATTCCCATGGGCTGTATAGCAACGCCATCATCAGGAGATGAACCTGTCAATGTTGGCATTTCTGATGTATCCCAATTTACGCCGTAATCAAAATAATTAGACGTAATATCACCTATAGATTCTTTGTAACCTATAAACTTAATAGGACTTATTGATGTTCCATCATTATAAATACTTAAATTTAAATCGCCATAATCACCTGCTTTTATCCAGACAGTCATTCCTGCATTTGCCTTTGAAAATGCTTCTTCAAATGTCCAAGCACTATCTTCTGAGGTGCCATCACCACCACCACTGGCTGATGTGGTTACATATCTATCTTCTGAGGTGTTAGGTTCAGGAATATTGTTTTCAATATAAGAGAGTGTAAATTCATATAATAAATTGCCATTCTCATCTTTAATGTCACTTCCCCCTTCATATCGTATGGTGTTGTTATCCCAAAAAGTAAAAGGTTCAGAAATTGTAAAATAATGATTAGACAGTTGTCCAGCAATAATGGTCAAACTAGAGATAGACTTATTACTTACAGTAAAACCATCTGTACTAGACCCAATAATAGGTTTATCACTATCAAAGAACACTTTATTTGGTTCTGAAGATTCTATTCTAAAATTAAAAATTGTGGGGGGAGTATTTGCAAATAATTTATTAGTTATAAGAATTATACTAATAATTAAGAATACTTTTTTAATCATGCGACTTTAATCAATTTAATTAATACTTAATTTAAACATTTCTTAAAGCATAGCAACCTTAACAATATTCATAATTTCATTTTTCAATGAATATTAAATTCAAATTACAAGGGTAGTAAATAGAAAATAATTATAGGTTCTTTTCTTAGTAGCATTTATTTAACGAATATTTATTGATATAATTGTATGTGAATTTAAAAAATATGTGCTCTAAGCTATTGTATTCATTGACGAATCTAAATTTGAATTCTAAAGGAAATCTAAAGTTTTAACGGCATTGACTATGATTGTTGAAAACCAATAAATATTGTTAACAACTAATTGCCGAAATTTAATTTTGTTTTATACTGTTTTTGCCATTATATTTGATTTATGAAAAGTAAAATAATTTATTTTTTCTTTATTATATTTATGTTTTCATGTAATGACTCTTCAAAAAAAGTACCTCAAAAACGATTTTATATTATTGGTAATACGGATAACATTACAAATAAAACTAAAGTGGTTTTAAAAACTCAAGAGAATAATACCATCATTACACTAGATTCTACTCTTGTGAGAAATGGAATATTTGAATTTGAAGGTGAAATTGACAAGCCATCTGTCTATGGAATTTATATTGATAGTTTAAAAAATAGTATCGGTTTTTTTATTGAGAATGATAGTATTATTATAGATGTAAATAAAAACAATCTTTCTGACTCTAAAATTAATGGTTCAAAATTGAATAATCAATATTTAAATTATATTAAAAGTAGTAATCAAATAATTTCTAAAACTAATTTATTATATCCCATTTTTCAAAAAGCTAGAGCTGAAAACAATGTAGAGAGGTTAAATAAAATTAATGAAAAAATGGAGGCTATTAATGCAGAGAACATACTATTTACATTAAATTACGCTAAAAAACACCCTAACTCATATATTGCTGCTTTTGCATTACATTCAGTTTTAAATGACAGTTCAATATCTAAAGATTCAATATTTAGCATTTATAATAGCTTTTCTGATGAAGTGAAAGCAGGTGATTTTGCCATTGCAACTTTAATTTTTATAGAAACCGAAAGTATTTTGGATACCATCAAAAATTAATCTTCTTGCTAGGTTTAATCTCAAAAGGATCTTTATTCTTTTGAAACCACCTAGCTGTTAATTCACCTTTTAATACAACATCATTACCCTTTACTTCTAACCAACTCCCCTCTCTAAGACCGATAACAGGAATGTTATTGTAAGTATGAAATTCGTTTATTCTTGTTGCTCTAGTCTCTCCTTTGTGTTTTGACAGTGGGTCAACATCTAAATAATGAGCATTAATATTGAATGGGATGCATCCTAAAGTAGTATAACTTGGCGGGTAAACAATTGGCATATCATTTGTAGTTTGCATGGTCAAACCAGCAATATTACTCCCTGCACTTGTTCCTAAGTACAGAGTGCCAGAATTTATTTTTTGCTTCAAGACACTCATTAAATTTTGTTGATATAATTCATTAACCAAAACAAATGTATTTCCGCCTCCTACAAAAATAGCTTCAGATTCTTCAATAGCTTGTAAAGCATTTTTAGATGTATGACTCCCTTCTACTTTAATGTCTATAGCCTCAAAAGCTTTAATAACCGTTTTTGTATAATCATCATAACTAATACCTCCAGGTCTTGCATAAGGGATAAATAATATTGTACTCACACCTTTAAAAAAAGATTTTAATGTAGGTAATAAGTATTCTAAATATTCACCTCCATAGAGCGTTGAAGTACTTGCTAAAATAAGTTTTTGCATCAGTTGTTTCCTTAAATTTCAAAAATAGAAAAACTATTTCTTTAACAAAAATTTATCATAGCTTTAATATTTATTTATGATTTCATTACCTTAATTTGTTGTGATGTATAAGCCAACCTACCTTATTATATTTTTAACTCTTTTATTTATCTCTTATGGGTATGGACAAAGAATATCTATAACTGGAAGTGTTAAGAGTGATATTGATGGTTT